>JAZSFM010000127.1:0-6710 GCA_045532215.1 Eubacteriales bacterium
CTTGACTACTGCGGTCATTTTACCTTCTTCAAAGATGACCTGACCGAAGAACGTCCCGAGTTCGACATCCCGGATATGTACTACAGAGAAGACTCCGACTTCCTGGATGCTTGCGAGACCGGCAGACGCAACCGCAGCCACATCAGTGAGATTCTCGAGAGCGCAAAGCTGCTTGATGCTATTTATCAGTCGGCAGAAGAAAAGCGCGAGATCACCTTCTAATCCCAAAAGGGATACTACACAGTATATAATTTTCGAGCAATGCCCGAAACTATATAAAAATAAAACAAGGAGAAAAATTATGAAAAACGCGGTCAAACTCTTAACATTGCTGCTTGCTTTGGTTATGTTGGTATCTTGTCTTGCAGCTTGCAACACAGGTAGCAACAACAACGGCAATGGCAACACTACCACTCCCAACACCAACGAAGACGCTGGTGGCGACAACACCGATCCTGACGAAACCGATCCCGATGAACCTGCTTACACGGTTCCCGAGAAGGTTGACTTGCAGGGCTACACCTACAAGGCATACGTTCGTTCCAACATTCCCACAGGCGGCGATTCGATGGAAGATGGAAACCCTTCATTCTTCTGCGAAGACTTCTGGATTGATCCTGCCTTGGGTCAACCCGAAGATGCACTTGCTGCTTCGGTTTACAAGCGTAACCAGGAAATTGAAGGCACCTACAATGTTAAAATTGTTCAGGTATCCCAAAAGGCAAACATGGTAACCGAGTTGTCAAATTTCTATCAAAACCAAGAAAGATATGATCTGACCGTCATTTTGGCAAAATCTGCAGCACAGGCAGCTACCCAAAACCTTTTAACCGAGCTCAAGGGTTTGTCAGGTTTGGATCTGACCCATGAAGCTTACGACCAAAACTCCATCAGAGAACTCTCTATGGCGAATAAGCTCTATTACCTCAGCGGTGATATGAACATTTCCACCTTGGATGGCGTTGCTCCTACCGTTGTTAACATGGAAATGTATGCCGACTATGTGGATGAAATTATTGAAAACTTTGGCGGTGATGCTACATATGCTGATATCTACCAGCTTGTTAAAGATGGCAAGTGGACAATGGATACTATGCTCAAAATCGCTGAAATCGCATCTGTTGACGCTGATCCCACCGACGGTGACCTTGGCGCATCCGATCAAGATAGTGTTGGCTACTTCCAATATCAAACCTCTGCACTTTATTACTTCTACGGTGCCGGCGGACGTCTGACACAAATCAATGACGAAGGTTCTCCTGAGTTTGTTATTGACAATGACAAGAACCAAGAACTGTTCAACTACATTTACAACAACTTTAACAAGAACTATCGTAACATTAAGTATCCTTACGGTTACTCCACTGGACGAAAGACCAACTTCATCACAAACGGCAACACGCTCTTCACCGATATGACCCTTTGGGATATTCGTACAGACCTATATATAAACGGCGACTTTGATTACGGTATTCTTCCTAACCCGGTGCACACTCCCGGTGATTCTTACAACAGCTTGGTTTACTTCTACAACACTGTTCACCTTTGGGCAATTCCTTCTCTTTGCGAAAACATTGAAAACGCACAGCTGATGATGAACATCATGGCTGCTTATTCCAACGTTAATAAGCCCGAGTCTACAATGAACGCATACTACGAAAGAACCCTTTGCTTCACCATCGCTCCCAATCCCAGCGAACGTGAAGTAATGAACATCATTAGAACCTCTCAAGTTTACGATATCGCTATCCTGTATAACTGGGGTGGTTGGGGAGATGCACTCTTTACGCTTGGCGAAAGCAAAACCAACGAGCACGGTACTCTCGTTTCCACAATGGCTAACGGTGCTATCCCGGAACTTGAGGATACCATCGAATTGTTCAGAAACCCCGGCGCGATTCTTGACTGATTTCAGTTAACGTTTCCCATACCAACACACGCCGCGGTATGTGTTGGTATGGGGAGATTCCCTCAAAAATTCATTCCCGCAAGGTAGTCTTGCAATTTTACAATTTCAATATAGCTAAAGTAATATTTTAAGGAGAATGAAGCCATGAAACGCTATATGCGATTGGTTGCAATGCTGTTAACCATTGCTTGCGTGCTTGTTTGCTTTGTTGCTTGCTTTGAACAAAAGCCCGGTAACTCTAATAACAACGGCGGAAACAACGTTAACAACAATGGCAACAATAACAACAGCAACGTCGATGATGGCGACGACAACGACGCCAACGAAACCGCTCCCGGCGGTGACAGCGATGAAACCGATCCGGATGATGATACCGATGAAACCGACCCGGACGTCCCCGAGCCGCCTATGCCGGAAATTATGGATTTCGGCTCTGATGGTCAACCTTACGTCTACAAAGCACTTGTTCGTACGGGTGTCAACGGTGCATCCTACGACCAAATGTTAGTATGGGGCAATAATGCTTATGCTGCTATTGACTTTTGGGTAGATGAACCTGCAAGCCAAGCAGATGCAATTTCTGCAGCTGTTTATCGCAGAAACGATCTAATTGAAACCAACTATAACTGCCGCATTGAACAGGTTGCTCAAACCGGAGATATGAAACAGCAGTTGGAAGACAAGTATATGACCGATGAGCCCCTTGATCTCACCATCATTATGGCAAAAGCTGCGGCAGCCGCTGCAACACAAGGCCTTTTGAAAAATCTCAAAGGCGCCGATATGACCACGCTTGACCTCACGCATCCTGCGTATGACGAGAAATCTATCGAAGAACTTGCAATTGGTGACTACCTCTATTACCTCAGTGGCGACATGAACGTTTCCACGCTTGAGGTTTGCGGCCCTACCATTGTAAACCTTGAGATGTACGAAAACTATCTCGATGATTTCGTAGAAGCATTCAACGATCCCACTTACGCTGATATTTACAGCATTGTCAGAGACAGGAAATGGACCATTGAAACGATGTTGACAATGGCAGACACCATCAACTCAGATGCCGATCAATCCGGCGGTATTCTCAATTCCGACCAAGATATCATTGGTTACTTTGCTTACACGGGTATGGGTGTTTACTACTTCTATGGTTCCGGTGGTCGTTTGACCGAGATCAACGATGAGGGTTATCCCGAATTCGTATATCAACAACAAAAGAACGTTGATTTGTATGACTATCTTTACGGAAAGTTCAACAAAAACGGTGAAAACGCTTGGATTCCGCGCGGCTACTCCGATGATAGAAAAGTGCTCTTTATGGATAGCGGCAACGTTCTCTTCACCGAAATGTCGATGTTTGACGTTAGAGCTGTCCTCTATACGGCAGAACCTTTCCGCTATGGCGTACTTCCGAACCCCACTTATGAAGAGGGCGGTGATTACTACAGCGTAGTAAACTTTACCAACTGCAACCATTTGTGGGCAATTCCCACCAAGGCAAACAATTTGGAAATTGCACAGCACATGATGAACATCTTTGCTGCCTACTCCAACGTTGATCTGGAAGGATCTACGATGTATGCATACTACGAGAGAACCCTTTACTTCCAAACCGCAGGTGATGCAGGTTCTCGCGAAGCAATGAACATTATTAAAGATTCCATGGTTTACGACATTGCTCTGCTTTATGACTGGAGCAATCTTGGAACCATTATGTTGGGAGATATGACCGTAATGGATGATAAGAGTGCTCATACTTCCAACGTTAAAAACGTTAACAGCATTACAAAGTACAGACTAACTCCTACTATCGAGGCATTCAAAAACCCCACGGAATCCTAATTGACACCAAACATATTTTTAAGGAGAAACCATGAAAAGAATTACAAAAGTACTTATCATCTTTTTGGCTTTGTGTTTGTTAGTGCCTATGATTGCGGCTTGTAACAAGGATAAAGGCGGCAATAATAACACTACCACTCCCGTTAACCAAAACAATGGTGGTAATCCCGACGATACCGATGATCCAGATGAAACCACCGAGCCCGAAGACGTAGTTGAGCTCCCCGAGGCAATTAATATGAACGGTTATGTATATAAGGCATACGTTCGTAAGTTTGCGGGTACTACTCCCGATGCATACCAAGCACAGCTTCAAAACGGTAACAACCGCTATGAGTGCATTGACTTTTGGGTAGACGAAACCAGTAGCGGCACAGACGCAATCTCGGCAGCTGTTTACCGCAGAAACAGTCAAATTGAGCGTGACTACAACTGCAAAATTCAACAAGTTCCCTCTGAGAGTAACCAAACCGAGCATTTGCTCAACGCGTACACCACCGGCGACGGCTATGATCTAACCATCATTATGGCAAAATCTGCGGCTCAAGCAGCAACCCAAAACCTGCTTCGCAATCTCAAGGATATGGTTTACCTTGATTTGACACACGAAGCATACGACCAAAACTCCATCAACGAGCTTTCCGTAGAGGATAAGCTTTACTTCCTCAGTGGTGATATGAACGTTTCCACTATGGAGGTTGCAGGTCTTTCCATTGTTAATTTGGAATTCTATGAAAGAATTGTAGATACCATTGTAGAAGACTTCGGTAACGATACCTCTTATTCCGATATCTATAACATTGTTAAAGCGAACAAGTGGACGATGGATACCATGATGAAGATTGCAGGACATGCAAACGTTGACCTAAATGAGGATCTTGATTCCAGTGGTCTTCGTGCTTCTCCCATCGACTATGATGGTAACGACACTCACAAGAGCGGTGACAGTGTTGGTTACTTCCAATACTACAACTCCACTCTGTGGTATTTCTATGCTTCCGGCGGCCGTATCAGCACTAAGACAGAGAATGGTCTTCACGAAATGACGATCGGTAGCGATCACGCACAGACTCTGTATGATTATCTCTACGAAAACTTCAACCGCAAGGTTAAAGTACCGTGGATCCCGCACGATGCATCTGCAGTTCTTAACGCAAACTTCCTGACCGGCGATGTTCTGTTTATGGACGTTTCTCTCTTCGAAATCAGAACCGAGCTCTATGCGAACGCTGATTTTGAGTATGGTATTCTTCCTAACCCCGTTTTGGAGGAAGGTATGGAGTATAAGAGTCTCGTTTTCTTTAACAACTGGGCACATCTTTGGGCTATTCCCAGCATGCTCGGTACACAGAACGAAGAGTATTCTCAACGTTTGATGCAAGCGCTGACCGCTTACTCTGCAGCAGGCATTGAAGACTCTACTATGTATGCATACTATGATAGAACCATCTGCTGGACCGCTGCAAAGGATAATGACTCTCGCGAAGTTATGGATACCATCAGAACCTCTATGGTTTATGACCTTGCTCTCCTGTATCCTTCTTGGGGCGGTCTTGAAACCATCTTGACTCAAATTCCTAACAAGGAAGCTCCCGAATACGCAGGTATTAAGGACGGTCTCGACATGATTATTCTTGAAATGGAAAAGACAATTGAAGAACTGAGAAATCCTAACGAATATTAATAAATGACAAAAGGTTATTTTAACCAACCCTGCAGCCACTTTGGGCTGCGGGGTTTTTCTTTCTAACCTATTGATTTTTTATTTCAAAAGTGCTATAATGGTGACATAAGAAAGAAAGGTGAGGGAAGTATATGAAACTGACGAAGCTTTTTGAGGGAGATAAACTTTCTCTCTCGTTTGAGGTCTTTCCGCCCAAAACCGATACATCGTTTGAGAGTGTCAAACACGCTACCGAACAGATTGCGCAACTGCGCCCCGCGTTTATGAGCGTTACCTACGGAGCAGGCGGTGGAACAAGCCAATACACGTTGGAGATTGCCAAAAACATCAAGGAGCACTACGGCGTGCCCACACTGGCGCACCTGACCTGCGTTTCTTCTACAAAGGAAACTGTAAAAGCAAAAATAGAGGATCTCAAAGCGGCAGGAATTGAGAATGTAATGGCTTTGCGTGGAGACTTAACTCCAGAACTTGAAGCTGCTGACCGTTCCCTGTGGGCATACCGCCACGCGGTCGACCTTGTGCGTGAGTTGAGAGAGAGCGGAGCTGACTTTTGCATCGGTGGCGCGTGCTATCCCGAAATTCATCCCGAGAGCCGAGACCAAAAAGAGGACATCAAGTATCTGAAGGAAAAGGTCGATGCAGGTTGTGATTTCCTCACCACACAGATGTTTTTTGATAACAATCTGCTTTATAACTTCCTTTATAAAATCCGCGAGGCGGGCATTACAGTTCCCGTTATCCCGGGCATTATGCCCATCACAAACAGCAACCAAATCGAGCGCGCAATCAAGCTTTCGGGTTCGTTTATGCCACAACGCTTCAAATCCTTGGTCGATAAATTCGGCACCACTCCTGCCGCGATGAAGCAAGCAGGCATTGCCTACGCCACCGACCAGATCATCGACCTGTATGCCAACGGTATCAAAAATGTTCATGTCTATACCATGAACAACCCTGATGTGGCGCAGAAGATCCAGAGCAATCTTTCGGATATTCTCGGTTAATTCGAAAGGCACCCACAAGGGTGCCTTTTTTCCTGAACAAAAAAAACACAGCACCCAAAAGGGCACTGTGTTTTTTGGTGCAGCCAGGGGGACTTGCCCGTCTGCGGCCGGAGCGGTGGCGCGGGAAAACAGTCCACCGGACTGTTTTCTAACACGCGCCCTTCAAGTCCCCCTAAACAAAGAAAAAACACAGCACCCAAAAGGGCACTGTGTTTTTTGGTGCAGCCAGGGGGACTTGAACCCCCACTCCGTTACCAGAACTAGCACC
>JAZSFM010000099.1:0-9630 GCA_045532215.1 Eubacteriales bacterium
CCGGCGCGAGAGTTCAAATCTCTCCTTCTCCGCCAAAAAAACAAAGGCATCACCACACGGTGATGTCTTTGTTTTTTTGACGACGTTGGTGGATTTACACGAATGCAATCGCACTACTAAACAACAGCAGCAATTCAAAAAAGACTTGAACTGTTTTGAATGTTGTGGTATAATAGACTAAAAGAGGTGGTGAATTCTATGTTTCTGCGTTGCAATGAAGAAAAAAGTGAAGGAATTCAAATAAAAAGAGAACAAATTATCATACTCTCCATCGCAGTGGCTGCGATTATAGCACTTGCTGTTTTCTTTGCGTTTCCAACGCCACGTTCTTATGTGACGGGAGTCCCGATACACTTTAGAACACTTGACAAAAACAGTACGCGAAATGATGTTATTAAGCTCTACGGAGATCCCATCGGAACAACGCCGTCGGGAGAACTGGAACTATATACCGCTGAGTTTCTCAATGTCAAAGGACACATTACAGTTGACTATTTTGAAAATACCGATCACGTATTTTCGGTGCAGTTTGCAATTCGATCAAGCGACTATAATACCATTGCCGATTACGAGCGTGCTGTAAAAAAAACGTGTCGCTATTTCAATTCTGTTTTGTCGAGAACCCCTAAGGAAGATGGCTCATTAGGCGGGAACATGTGGCACAACGAAGCCGCATATACGGCATACGCGTTTTTTGATAGTAACATCTTTTACGATGAGCAGGGAGCACATTTTGCTGAAGAAGAAGAAAAAATAACGGTTTTCCAGTTTAACACATATACGGAAGAAATGAAACAGGAATCAGAAGATATGAAACAAAAATTAGAAGATTTGCTTTGGTAACATACACACCTAACGGTGTGATCGAATCAATGTTAGCCCATCTTCCAAGAGCGTTTACGCTTTCGGTGGATGGGCTTTTTGATTTCGTCAAAAATATGTGCTTCCTCGCTCCCGCGGCGGCTCGTCGAAGACGAGCAGAGTGCGTAGCACAAAGTGCGCCTTGGCGCACTGCGCCGCGAGGAGTAGAGTTCAAAATACCAACATCTATTTCCCTCTTCCCGTTTTCATCTTGACATCCTTACGAAAAAATGTTAAAATGTAAATGAGTTTACCCCGTGAGTGGATAGATGGAAAGGAGATTTTGGCGTGAAACCTATTTTTGGAATTGACATTACATTGACCAAAAAGAACGAAGTCGTCAATGGTAATGAGTTTATTATAAAAACGGTATCAAAACAGAAGATGGACAAATTCGATGCCAAACAAGAGAATTTAAAAAAGACCGTTGAACAAAGCAAACTGCCTTTGTGGATCCGCATTGTTCAATCCCTCTGCTGTTTTTGGGGCGTTATCGTTTTCGCAGGAACTATGAATGCACTCGGTGATGTCACTTTAACGCAAGCTTTTCAAAATGCGCCTGTTCTGCTTGTGAGTGGAATTGCTTGTGGAGTGATTTGGGGCGTCTTACACTTCTGGGCTAAAAGCAAGGAAAAGCGTATACTGACGGAGCAAGACGCTGAGCACCAAGTCGCAAAAATTGATATCGATATCAATGCTATGTATGACGAATTGGGAGTTCCGCACAATGCATACTACGTTGACGTTTTGTCATTTAGATACAAAGTAAAAAACGATAAAATTACTGCAACAGCCGTGGGTTTTCAAACAACACCGTACATCAATTTCGATTTGAGGATGTATATAACAGATGACCACCTATACTTGGCAAATATAGAAAATCTTTACGCGTTCAAACTTTCGGATCTAAAAACAATAAAAACCGTAAACAAGCGCATTTCGATTCCAACCTGGAACAAACAAGAAGAACCTACCAAGGGCGAATTCAAGCAATACAAGCTTGCAGTAAATAACCTTGGAGACATATTTTTTAAGCCATATTACATTTTGGAAGGTGAGCATAACGGAGAAACTTTTGGTATCTACTTCCCTCCTTATGAGCTTGCCACCTTTGAAAAGCTAACTGGCTTGAGTGCTACAAAATAAGCCAATATTACTTTAACAAAAGGGGATGAATCTTTCAATTCATTCCCTTTTGTTCTCGCTTTCTCCTTCTTGACATTTTGGGTAAAATCTGTTAAAATATAGTTGAGTCTGCCCCGATATAGGGACAGCCGGAAAGGAATTTTTATGAACGCAAGCGAGAAGCTCCGGGTTCTGACCAAAAGGTATCCTATGCTGAAAAGAATCTTTTTGCATTTTTTGCTCATCCTGACAATTTTGGTCGTCTGCGTCTCCTGCAGACCTATAACACCTCCCTCGGTTGAGAGCGGCGACGAAGAACTTGTGCTCTTGACACAACGCGATCAAAAGCTAAAGGTACTGCAATTTACCGATATGCATTTTGGTGAGGAAGGCACTACCTATCACAACGCAAACGTGAAGCGAACGCTTGCGTTTATCGATTACGCTATCAAAACAGAACAGCCCGACCTGATCGTTCTGCTTGGCGACAATATGATGTCACAGGGCGTTAAGGGAGCTGAATTTTTGGTGGAAACTTTCGATCAGTACAAAATCCCCTACACACTCATTTATGGCAACCACGATGCCGAAACCTATCAACTCAATCACAAAAAATCCGACGTTTCCCGCTATCTGGAAAACTGCGACTCGCCTTATCTGCTTTACAAATCGGGATTTGTGCAGGAAGGAAAAGAAAATCGCTACGGCAATTTTTCAATCTCTCTTCGAGATGAGGAAAGCCACGAGCTGATTGGCGCGTTTGTTCTTTTGGATACGGGAACCTATGACTACGAGGCAGATCGTTACCAAACGATCACGCAAGAGCAAATTGCTTGGTATGAGGCAGAAATCGCTCGCTTGAACGCGATTTACAGTGAACAAACGCAAAATGCGCTCGGTACCGTTCCCACCATCACCTACGGGCATATGCCACTGCCGGAGTTTGGCGAGGCATATCAAAAAGCCAGCAATAACGATGGAGCGGAATTTATCTATTATCAAAGACTCTCGGGTTGGGTGCTCGGTGGAGCGACCGACTCTCCCGACGATGCGGAAGATACCTTCTTTGATGCTATGAAAAAGATGCAAAGCGCAAAAGCGTATATTTGCGGCCACTATCACATGGTTACCTGCCACGTCAAGATGGATGGCATCATTTTGGGCTTTTGTCCGCAAACAGGCTTCACTCACAATTCCACCCGCCCCTGCAGTACGTTTTCTTACACAATAGGTGCTGACTTTGAAATGAATCTGCACCTTGTTGTCGAGCCGCAGAGTGCGGATTGATCTCCCCTTTTTCATTATCATAAGAAAGCAACACAAAAACCGCAATTTCCAAAAAGGACTTGCGGTTTTTCTTTTTTTGTGCTATACTGTTAGTAATACAAAACAACGCCACACCACAAAGGAGATTTTTATGGACACCATCAAAATTGAGGGCTGCAAACCAAAAATGATTGCACATCGCGGTCTTTCGGGAATTGAACGCGAAAACACCTACCCCGCATTTGTGGCGGCAGCAAACAGAAGTTACTTTGGTATTGAGACCGACGTTCACGTTACCGCTGATGGAAAATTTGTTGTCATTCACGACGAAACGACCGAACGTGTCAGTCTTGGCGCTCACAATGTTAACGTGGAAACCAGCCCCTTTGATACAATAAAGGACATCGTTCTCCCCGACCTTGATGGGAGCACCTCAAGAAGGGATATCAAAATTCCGTTGCTTGCAGATTACATCAGCATCTGTAAAAAGTATGGCAAAAAATGTGTGCTTGAGCTCAAAAACAGATTTGATACAGCTGATATTGTCAAAATGGTGGAGCAAATAAAGGCACTGGATTATCTTGAAAATATGATATTCATATCCTTTTCGTATGAAAACTGCACCGATCTGCGCGCCATTCTTCCAAACGCTACCATACAGTTTTTGACCGGGGAGTTTATGAATGACGAAATCCTCAAAAAACTCACAGATCATAAGCTTGATCTTGATGTTCTTTATACCAAGATCAACGAAGAATGGATTGAAAAACTCCATTCGCTCGGTGTTCAAATAAACGTGTGGACCTGTGACAACAAAGAACACGCACAAAAGCTTACCGAGATGGGTGTGGATTTTATAACAAGCAATATTTTGGAATAAGTTGCGTCATTAATAACAAAGAATACCGGTTTTACCCGCATTTCATAAAAATCCGAAAGTGAAACTTTCGGATTTTTCATTTATACCGCAGGTGCGTTTTTGCATTGCGTGGTGCATTATTTTGTTGTTTCTCTATATTCCTTGGGTGTTTTACCCGTATGTTTTTTGAATTGCTTGGAAAAATACTGCACATCCATAATACCGCAATGCAGGGCGATGGTTTGAATTTGCAATCTGGTTGTGGTGAGCAAATGTGCCGCGTGCTTCATTCGCTTTTCACGCACATACTCTGAAACAGTTTTCTCTGTTTCCCGCTTAAACACTGTTGCGAGATATCCCTCGCTCAACCCTTGCGCGGTGGCAAGTGTGGAGAGCGTCAAAGGTGCGGAGAGGTCGGAATCAATGAGTAAAATCGCTTTTTGCACAGCAGGTGAATATTTTCTAATGGCGTGCTTTCTCACCAAACGGCAATAGGAACGAAACATTTCGTTCATCAATGTTGGGAACGATGAAAGTACCGACACCTCTTCAATTTTACGAGCAAAATCGGATGAAAGACGGTCGAGATATACCGGATGCACGCCCCCATTTTCGGCCGCTTTTCTCAACAGCGTGTTCATAATAATACTGTAATTTTTGGCACTGCGCAGGGGTGACGAGCTTCGCATTTCCAGTTGCATTGCCGAAAAACCGGGCAGGAATTGTTTTTCCTTATGGATTTGCCCCAACGTGACCGCACGAATCATCTCATTTTCAAATTCGTAGCGTTTTTCCAACACTTTCATATTGGCAAGGTGGTCATCAAAACTATCGGTTTGCGGCTCTTTGTTCAAAAGAGATACCGGAGCGTAGTGCTCTCTATTGACGTCAACCACAGCAAAAGATGGGCGATGCCAAATGCGTTCACAAAAGGTTTCGAGCATTACGAACAAGAGATTTGTATCACGCAAAACAGGGAGTGATGTGTAATATTCGCGCACCGTGCGTTGCATTTGTGGAGAAAGTCCGCTCTCCTCGCTCATCTCAAGCATTTCTTCCTCTGTGATGGGAGATGACAGATAGGGCCCCATCAAAAGCACCTCTTTTACTTCCCTTTCGGGCAGGAGCAGATAAACCCACGCTCGGCGGTAGGCATCGGTTTGCTTATACATTGTGTGGGGAGCAAGATTGCTTGGGAACAATTTACGGGTTGATTCCACAGAAACCTCAGCCGCGTTTAAGAGAGGATGAATTTCTTGCGTTGCGTAAAAATCCATCTCTGCTAGGCGCGTCAAATTGACGTGGCTTTTTTGAAACGTATCGTACAACAGTGCGAATTCCTGTTCGTATGGCATTGTTATCCTTTCCTTTCTCGTTACGAAATAGAATAATTTGGTTATTTTTCTCAATTATATCATAGTATTTATACATTTTCAATGATTTTTGCACAAAAATATTAAAAAAATGCAAAAACAGGTGAAGATTATACTCACGTCAAAAAGAAAAAATATTTATAATTAAATATGATGGGATTAAGGTTGAGAATACGGCCTTGATTTACAGATCGCACTTTTCCAAAAAAATTTAGAAAAGAGGAAAACAACAATGAAAAAAGCACCTTTGCTTGATGCAAACGGCAAGCGCAAGTTTGGCATACGCGACAAAATCGCTTATGCTGCCGGCGACCTTGGTTGCAACATGAGCTTTTCGCTCAAGGGCACAGTTCAAACCTTCTGGCTCGTATTTATGATGCTGGAAACCGGTCTTCTCTCCGCACTTCTCCTTATCGTCCAAATTTGGGACGCAGTTAACGACCCGCTCATCGGTTCTCTAATCGACCACGACAAGAGAAAATACAAGATGGGCAAATTCAAGACCTACATCTTCATCGGCGCTTGCGGCCTTTTGGTTGGCGGCGCAGCAGTATTCCTTCCCTTCCCCGGCGCTCCCACGGTTGTTAAGGCGATTCTGTTCGTTCTTGGCTATATCGTTTGGGACGCATTCTACACCATTGCAAACGTTCCCTACGGCTCTATGCTTTCCGTTATTACCGAAGACGTAGGCGAGAGAGCACAACTCTCCACCTGGAGATCTGTCGGCTCAATGATCGGCAACCTGCTCCCCGGTATCATTCTCCCCTTCCTTATTTGGGAGAAGATCACCTATAATGGCAAAACCGACTTCCTTGACAAAATCGAAATTCCCGAGGGTGCTGAAGAAATGTTCAGCCCCGACAAATTCCATTCCAACCCTGTTACCGGTGAAGCATATGAAATGGGTGCGGAAGTGCTAAACCCCTTGACCGGTAAACAGATTGAAGTTCTGCTTGGCGAAAACGTATTTTGGGCAGCACTGATCATGGGCATTATCGGATTTATTTCCTTTATGCTGATGCTCAAATTGAGCACCGTTCGTGTTGACGAAAACACTGTTAAGACCAATGAGAGCGGCGAAAAGTTCAATATTCTCAAGGCATTTGGTAAATTTATGAAGAACCGTCCCGCAGTTGGCGCAACCGTTGCCGCTATGGGTATGTTCCTCGGTATGAACGCAGCTACCACCGCAAACACCATTATGTTTGCCACCTATTTTAATCTGGCAGAAATGTCCGGTTTGGTACAAATGATCGGCTTCTTGCCTATGTTCCTCTTTATGCCCTTTATTACCAAAATCGTTAAAAAATACGGCAAGAAAGAGGCATCCGTAGTCGGCACCCTCGTTTCTATTGTTGGTGGTGCTATTATGTTGATCTTCCCCCTCATTCAGTCTGTCAACATCGCTCTGGTTGTTTACCTGCTCGGTCTCGTTATGTTCGGCATCGGTATGGGCGTTTACACCTGCGTATCTTGGGCTATGATGGGCGATGCAATCGATTACAACGAATGGAAATTCGGCACTCGCGAAGAAGGCACCGTTTACTCTCTGCACTCCTTCTTCCGTAAGCTCGCACAAGGTATTGGTCCCTCGGTCGTTCTCTTGGTCATGGGCGCTCTTGGCTACGTTTCCAAGTACGGCACCATCGGTCAAAGCGCGCAAACCGCTCACAATATGTGCTGGCTGGTTGCAGGTCTTTATATGTTCAGCGCAGTTGTTCAGTTCATCGGTCTTGCTTTGATCTACAACCTTGACAAGAAGACTCTGAACCAAATGAACGAAGAGCTTGCAGCTCGCAAAGCAGAAGCTATTGAAGCACCCGTTGCTGAAGAGATTGAAGTGTAATTTATTGTGAGATTCTCCGGCGTCCGACTGTGACCTACGGTCGGACGCCGTTTTAGGGAGAAGTTCCCCTCTCCCATTTGTTTTAGAATACGATTTGAAAGGAAATATATCCCGTGAGAAACATTATCAACTTAAACAAGGATTGGCTGTTTGTAAAGGACAGCACTGATATTGCTCTTCGCGAAGGCGAAAGCGTAAACCTTCCCCACTCTTGGAATGCCGTTGACGGCATGGATGGCGGCAATGATTACTTCCGCGGCCACTGCGTTTATCACAAAACTTTGAAAAAGGCAGACCTGCCCAAGGCAGACCTCTACTACCTCGAAATTCGCGGTGCAAATGCATCTGCCGACGTTTACGTTGGCGGTGAAAAGCTCGCTCACCACGACGGTGGTTACTCCACCTGGAGAGTAAACCTGACCGAAAAGGTTGCTGACGAAACCGAAATCGCTATTGTTGTTGAAAATACTATCAACGAGACTGTTTATCCCCAAATGGCAGACTTCACCTTCTATGGTGGTCTCTACCGTGACGTAAACCTCATCGCTGTTAACAAGTCCCACTTTGATCTTGACTACTACGGTGGCCCCGGTTTGATGATCACCCCCACTATTGAGGGCAAGAACGCAAATGTTGAGGTTAAGGTTTTCGTTAAGGATCTTACCCCCGCACAAAAGCTTGTTTACACCATTTACGATAAAGAAGAAAACGAAGTTGCTAAAATCGAGAGCACCGAGACCACTGTTAACTTCTCTTTGGAGAACGTTCACCTGTGGAACGGTCGCAAGGATCCCTACCTCTACTGCTGTGAAGTAGAAATCGTAGAGAACGGTGAAGTTCTTGACAACGTATGCAACCGCTTTGGCTGCCGCACTTTCAAGATCGATCCCCAAAACGGCTTCATCCTCAACGGTGAAGAATATCCTCTGCGCGGCGTATCCCGTCACCAAGACAGATGGGGCGTTGGTAATGCTCTGCTCCCCGAGCACCACGAGGAAGATATGGACCTCATTTGCGAGATGGGTGCCACCACCATTCGTTTGGCTCACTATCAACACGATCAATACTTCTATGATCTGTGCGACGAGCGCGGTCTGGTTATCTGGGCTGAAATCCCCTACATTTCCCGTCATATGCCCACCGGTCGCGAGAACACCATCACCCAGATGAAGGAGCTCGTAACCCAAAACTACAACCACGCATCCATCGTTGTTTGGGGTCTTTCCAACGAGATCTCCATCGGCGGTTCTACCGAGGATCTGCTTGAAAATCATCGCATCCTCAACGATCTCTGCCACGAGATGGATAAGACTCGCTTGACCACCATCGCAGCAGTTTCGATGTGCAAGATGGAAGATCCTTATCTCCTCATCCCCGACGTTGTTTCCTACAACCACTACTTTGGTTGGTACGGCGGTGACACCACTATGAACGGCCCTTGGTTTGATAAGTTCCATGAGACGCACCCCAACATCCCGATCGGCTGCTCCGAGTACGGTTGCGAGGCGCTCAACTGGCACACCTCTGACCCCAAGCAAGGCGACTACACCGAGGAATACCAAGCATTCTATCACGAAGAGCTCATCAAACAACTCTTCACCCGTAAGTACATTTGGGCAACCCACGTATGGAATATGTTCGACTTTGGCGCCGATGCAAGAGCTGAGGGCGGCGAGAACGGACAAAACCACAAGGGGCTTGTTACCATCGACCGTAAGTACAAGAAGGACTCCTTCTACGCTTACAAGGCATGGCTCGTCTCCCCTGAGGAAGATCCTTTCGTTCACCTTTGCGGCAAGCGTTACATCGACCGCGTTGAGGACGTTACCAAGGTAACCGTTTACTCCAACCTGCCCGAGGTTGAGCTCTTTGTAAATGGCGAGAGCATTGGTAAAAAGACCGCTACCGATCACTTCTTCTACTTTGATGTTAAGAACGTTGGCGAGAGCACCATCGTTGCAAAAGCCGGCAACCTCTCTGACGAGGGCAAGATCCGCAAGGTTGACGAGATGAACATGGACTATGTCCTTCGCGAAGTTGGTGCAGTGCTGAACTGGTTCGACGTTGTTGAAATCGAGGGTAGATACTCGCTCAACGACAAGATCTCCGATATTATGCAATCCACCCGCGGCAAGCTGTGGTTCGTCTCTATGGGCCTCAAACTCAAGAAAAAGATGGATGCCGGCAAGAAAGGCGCAAAAGGCGAAAAGAAATCCGGTGGATTTGAAGTCAACCTCAAAGACGGTGCTTCCGGCGGAATCATGCAAATGATGGGCGGCTTCACTGTTCTTCGTCTTACA
>JAZSFM010000049.1:0-22667 GCA_045532215.1 Eubacteriales bacterium
GTAAAGGGAGCTGTCAGCCATTTGGCTGACGGAGGGATTGTTCTATAGAAAAATAATTTTTACAATCCCTCCGTCACCCGTCGCGTTGCGACGTTTGCCACCTCCCTTTACACAAGGGAGGCAAAATGTTGCCCATAATTCTTATAAATACTCCAAAAATCTTCCCATTTCACATTGACAACGAATAGAAAAAAAGGTATAATATAAATTAGGTAATTATGACTATTTAGAAATAGGAGTACAGATTATGGAAACCTTACTTCAAATTTTGCAGGGACTCCACCCCGACGTGGATTTTGCGTCGATCGACGACCTTTATGACGAGGGCGTTCTCGATTCCCTCGATATGGTTCGCCTCGTAACAGAGATCGGTATGGAGTTCGACGTACAGATCCCCCCTGAGGAGCTCATTCCCGAAAACTTTCAAAACGTAAACACCATTTGGGCGCTCATCGAACGCCTTGACGAAGAATAAAAAAGAATGCAATTTACGTCATTTTCATTCATCCTCTTTGCGGCACTGACGCTGATAGTTTACTATCTTGTTCCGCGCCGCACGCAGTGGTGGGTACTTCTTGCGGCAAGCTTGGGCTTTTATGCCTTTGCGGGATGGGAGTGTATGATTTTCATCCTCTACACCGCAGCCGTGACCTACCTGACCGCGCGACTGATGCAAAAGCGAGCCGACCGCGAGGACGCCTACGTAGAAGAAAACCGTGCCACGCTTTCCAAAGAGGAGCGCAAGGCATATCGCGCCAAAGAGAAAAAGAAGCGCAGACGTATTCTGACCGCAGGACTGTTTCTCGGCTTTGGAATGCTCGCAGTTCTCAAATATACCGCCTTTGCGGTGGGGAATATCAATGGCATCCTTTCGGCATTTGATGCAAAAACTTTGACGGTTCCGTCGCTTTTGTTGCCGCTTGGTATCTCCTTTTATACCTTCCAATCGATGGGATACCTCATCGACGTCTACCGTAAAAAGGTGCGTGCCGAAAGAAACCCCGCAAAATTGATGCTCTTTGTTACATTCTTTCCGCAACTGCTGCAAGGGCCCATCAGCCGTTTTGGCGATCTCCACGAGCAACTCATGGGAGAGCACGCCTTTAACGGTGAAAACGTCCGCGCAGGACTTTTCCGCGTTGTTTGGGGTTACTTCAAAAAGCTGATTGTGGCAGACACCGCCATGATTGGCATCAAAACGCTTATCGAGCAGTCGGACAAGTTTGACGGTGCATACGTTTTTGTGCTCATTCTTTTGTATTCCGCACAAATTTACGGTGACTTTACGGGCGGCATCGATATTACCATCGGTCTCTCCGAAGCGATGGGCATTCGCTTAGCAGAAAACTTCAACCGCCCGTTTTCCTCACGCTCCACAAAGGAGTATTGGAACCGTTGGCACATCACTATGGGCACGTGGTTCACCGATTACATCTTTTATCCGCTATCCGTTTCCAAAGGAATGCAAAAACTCACTCTCGGCGCTACAAAGCGTTTTGGAAAAGGATTTGGTATGCGCCTGCCCGTTTATACGGCAACCATTGCTACGTGGTTCCTTACAGGACTTTGGCACGGAGCAGGTTGGAACTTCATTGTTTGGGGACTGCTCAACTGCCTGGTTATCCTCGTCTCGCGTGAGCTCGAACCCCTTTATCGCCGCTTTTACAAGAAGTTTCCAAGTCTTTCCGACTCTCGTATATGGTACGCTTGGCAAGCAATCAGAACTTTCCTCTTAATGGGGCTTATCCGCAGTCTTGACTGCTACCGCGACGTGCCCAAAACTTTCCGCTTGTGGGGCAGTATGCTCACCAAATGGAATATAGGCGAGCTTTTCACAGGCGGACTTACCTCGTTCGGACTCGGTGTTCCCGAATGGTGCGTCATTTTTGGTGGAATTATCGTTATCAATATTTTCGACCGCCTAGGCAGAGAGACACCCGTCCACCGTCGCGCGGCGAAGCGCCCCGTGGTATGGTTTGCAGGCGCTTTGGCACTTGTGGTTGTCATTCTCATTTTCGGTGCTTACGGCATCGGCTATGACGCATCACAATTCATCTATCAACAGTTCTAATTTGTAAAAAAAGAGGAGGGAAGCCGTGAGTATGATCAAATCTGCTTTGCAACGTATTTTTGCACCGCAAAAGCGCGTGGCCGAAGGTACAAGAACACTTCTTTTCGCCGCAGGCATTTACGTTCTTCTTTTGATCTGGGCGATCTTGTTCAAATTCTCATTTATTTCCCAAATCAATATTCATTCGCCTATGTCTTTGAGAACACGCTTTTTGCGAGGTTTTTCCTTCTTCGATTTCTTTCTCGAAAAGAACACCTGGCTACTCATTCGCGGCTTGCTAATTGCTATTCTCAACATCCTTGTCTTTTTGCCGTGGGGCATTTACGCATCTTTTTTCTATGACAAGAAAAGAACCGTTCTGTTTGCTGCTGCATTTTCCTTGATGATTGAGTGCATTCAACTGTTTGCAAGTTTTGGCGTCTTTTCCTTTGAAGATCTTGCTCTAAACACGCTTGGCGCATATCTTGGCGTTTTGCTCTTTGAGCGGTACGTCTGCCGCATCTCACAAACAAACACACAAACGATCAACCGTTGGACGGTGCGCATCGGTGGCAGCTTTTGCCTCCTTGCCTACGTCAGCGTGATCGTTGCAATGATCCTTTATTTTTCCTAAAACCAAGGAGATTTATGAAAAAAACACTCATTTTGTGCATTTGTATTTTCCTTGTCACAGTTTTGTTGCTTGGCTTTGTGCAAATGCTCGTCACTCCAAAATATATGACATCCTCACGCGATGGCGCACTCATTGCCGAATACTACAATGAGACCACCGATCACGATGTTGTATTCATCGGTGACTGCGAGGTATATGAATGCTTCACGCCGCCCACACTCTGGCAAGAGTACGGCATTACATCCTACGTGCGCGGCAGTGCACAACAACTCATTTGGCAATCTTACTACCTGCTCGAAGAAACACTCAAACGCGAGACTCCCAAAGCGGTGGTCTTTAACGTGCTTTCCATCAAATACGGAAAGCCGCAAAGCGAGGCATACAACCGCATGACGCTTGACGGTATGAAATGGTCTGGTAGCAAGGTCAGTGCTATCCACGCATCAATGACCGAGGAAGAAGATTTTCTTTCCTACGTTTTCCCACTCTTACGTTTTCACAGTCGTTGGAGTGACCTTGGCGAGGAAGATTGGAAATACCTTTTCCATCGCGACACCGTTTCTCACAATGGATACTTGATGCAAACGGGCATCGATCCCAAGACGAACAGCCGTCCGGGAGTACAACTTGCCGACTACACCTTGCCAGAAATCGGTTTTGACTATCTTGAAAAAATGCGCCTGCTCTGCGAGAAAAAGGGAGTAGAACTCATTCTCATCAAAGCCCCCACAAACAACTGGAAGTATTATTGGTATGACGAGTGGGATGCGCAAATTGTATCCTGGGCAAACGAAAAGGGCGTAGATTACTACAATTTCATTCCCCTTGATGAGGAGATCGGACTTGATTGGAGCACCGATACCTACGATGGCGGCGTGCACCTCAACGTTTACGGAGCGGAAAAGCTGACCACCTATTTTGGCAAAATTCTTACCGAAAAATACGGCTTTACAGACCGACGCGGCGACGCTGAACTCGATGCCGTTTGGGGAGAAAAACTCGCAATTTACCAAAAAGAAAGAAACGGAGAAAACCAATGAAAAAAATACTGATTTACATTTTGCTTGCGACAATGGTACTCTCCTTGGTTGCCTGCAAAAATAACGATAATCCCCCCGCCGAAGAGGGCAAAATCTACACCTTTACGAGCGGATCGATCAAGATTGCCATTGATGCCGATGTCGCACCGATCCTTGCAGCTCTTGGCGAATGGCGCGACTATGCCGAGTCGGCATCCTGCGCTTTTGAGGGACTGGATAAGATCTACACCTACGCAGGTTTTGAGATCCAAACCTACCCGTTGGGCGAAAAAGATTTCGTTTATATGATTATTCTAAACGACGATACCGTAGCAACCGAAAAGGGCATTCGCATCGGTTCCAGCAAAGACGCAGTTACCGCGGCTTACGGCACACCCGATAAAGAGACTGCAACAGCCATGACATATAACGGCAAGGGTATGTTTCTGCAAATTCTTCTGCGCGATGGTGCGGTTACAAGCATTCAGTATAGTAAAGCACAATAATTACGTAAAAGCTCCTCAATTATCGAGGAGCTTTTGTTTTGGTTGTCCCTTCATATTTTCTCTTTCTTACTCATAAAAAGGTAAAAAGGAGGCGATCACATTGAATATAAACACCGAAAAACTTTGCGCAACCGTCAGTGAGGGATACCAAGTGCTTTTGCGCGCCGAGGCAGAGCTTTCTCTGCCCGAGGGGAAGGATGTCATCGGCAATTATTACCGTCTTTTAGCCGATAAATGTATGTCGTGGGCAACCGAGGTTTATGGCGAGCGCATCAGAAGCGATTTTTTATCTCTTGAGGATTTGCACGATAGAGCCCTTTGGCGCGCGCAAAAATATCGTTTTTTGATGCGTATTCCGTGGCAGAATGAGCATTATATTGCCATTCTTTGCGAATCCTATCTTTTGGGACAACATCAAAATATAAAGAACAGTTACCATCGGCTCTCTCACGTATGGAATCTGGATGAAGAAAGCATTTTGCCAATCCCTCAAATTTTAGAACTTTTTGCATGCGGCATCAACGTGCGAGACTTGCCATTTTCTCCCGATGGCGTTTATCCGGATGGAGAAGAATTGATTTTTTATAAAAATCCTACGCTTGAAACCCCTTTGGCACAAAGCAAAAGCCCTATTTTACAAGGTATAGATGAAAAAGAAGAGGGGTAATCACTATATATTGTAATTGTTAAATAATAAATTTATACAAATCGACAAAAACTGCTTGCAATCGGCAAGGTTTTGTGGTATAATATTTGGTAAGGTTATTTTGTCAAAAAATACCAACTGTTCGACCTTTTTGTCGGAATAAAAATGACGGGAAACCGCATGGAGGTAGCGTGAAAGTTTCGTGAGCAAAAAAGTCAAAGTTCACCTCTTTCACGCGCAAAATTCCCTAAAATGGGAGCCAACCCATTTTGTCGCAAGCGACGCGGGAATTTTACCACTATTTTGTGTTGCCGCACAGAGGTAGCGTGAAAGTTTCGTGAGCAAAAAAACAAAGCTCACCTCTTTCACGCGCAAAAATTTCCTAAAAATGGGAGCCAACCCATTTTTGTCGCAAGCGACGCGGGAATTTCACCATTATTTATGCTGCCGCACGGCGGCGGAATGAGGGGTATAATGTCAAGAGAATCAATCAATGCAATCAAACAAACCGAACAACAAGCCGAGCGTATTCTGCGCCAAGCGCAAGAAAAGGCAGCCAAAATGATAGCTGATGCCGAGGCAAAGGGTGTGGCTCTGTGTGAGAACACCGAGGCCGACACCGTTGCCGCGGCAAAAGAGGTCATTGTGCAGCTGCGCGAGCGTGCCGAGAATATGCGTGAACGACTTGACACTGAGGCAAAAGAGGAAGCCGCAGAAATTGTTCGTCAGGCGTCTTTGCGTAAAAGAAGCGCCGAAAAAATTGTCATCAGGGGGTTAGCATCTAAATGTCGATAAGTACAATGAAAAAACTGACCGTCCTTGCCCACAGCAGCGACGCAGACGCCATTGTACGCAGGATGCTCCACCTGAGATGTGTCGAAATCCAACGCTCTATACCCGAAGCAGGGGAGTTGGCTCTCGAACGCATCGAAAGTGACGGAAAGCAAACCGAGATCAGAGAACGTATCTCCCGCATCGAGGCGGCAATGCCTCGCCTTGCCAAATACAGCACACGGCGTGGTGGCATCGGTCGCCGCGTACAACGCCTTGACCGCGCGGCATTCGTTGCCGATGGTAGAGGTGAGCGTGCGTGGCTCGCGGTTGAGCATACACTCGAGGTAAGGACTCGTATGGACGAGATCACAGCCGAGCAAACGCGAAACGAAGCGGTTATGAAATCTCTTGTTCCTTGGTTGAACTACGATGCTTCCTTAAACGAGGAAGGATCGGCGCACACGGCTGTGCAGCTTGGTAGCTGTTCGGTCAAATTATACGATTATGAACTTTTGGAGGCGGCAGGCGCATACGTCGAGGACGTCTCCGACGATGGCAAAACACAATACCTTGCCATCACGTATCACCGCGAGGACGAGGAAGCCGTTATGGCGGCACTCGACAAGTGTGATTTTCTCAAAGTCAACTTCTCCGATATTTCCACCTCGGCACAAGCGGCGTATGACTCTTTAGAGCAACGCCAAGCCGCACTTGCACAAGAGCAAGCGCGTCTTGTGGAAACGCTTATGGATCTTGCCGAATCCTTGGACGATATTGAAGTCTTGTATGACGTTGAAGTGACCAATCTCAATATTTGTTTACAAAAGCAGAAGCTTTACCACACGCAAAACTGCATCGTGTTGGTGGGTTGGTTGCCTGCAGCGGCAGAACAAAAGGTTCTTGAGGGACTTTCCTCGTTTGAATGTGCGTGTGAAATCTGTGAGCCCGAGGAGGGAGACACCGTTCCCGTATTGCTTCGCAACAATCTATTCTCGAGCACCTTTGAGTGGGTTATTGAGATGTACTCTTACCCCAAATACGGCACGTTCGATCCCACACTCATTATGAGTATTTTCTATTTCCTGATCTTCGGCTTAATGTTTGCTGACGTGGGATACGGACTACTCTTGGTGCTGGTTTGCTTTGGCGGTGTCAAACTGCTGAACCCCAAGGAGGGGCTTAAGCGTATGATGCTGATGTTTGGCTACTGCGGCATATCTTGTATGATTATGGGTGTTCTGTTTGGCGGATGGTTTGGTGATTTGCCTGTTGCCATTATGAATAGCTTTTTCCCCGAATTCGGTGGACAAGCAGAGAATACGCCTATCGGTCACTTCTTTAACAACGGTGTGTTCTTCAACCCCGTTAGTGCATCCATCCCGTTCCTCTTTGTGGCTCTGGGAATGGGTGAGGTTCATCTCATTGCAGGTATGGCTGTGAATATGGTGCGCACGTGGCAGAGCGGTAATCGCCTTGTGGCACTCTGCGAAAACGTACCGTATTGGGTGATGTTCGCAGGTGTGGATATGATGGCGCCTCTCGCGGCAGCGGGCATGATCTCAAGCGATCCTCTCCCGGCAGAGACGCAAGCACTGCTTGAAACACTCTCGGGCATAGGGCTTTGGGTAATGGTAGTGGGCGTTGCTATGATCCTTTTCCTCAAGGGTGTAGGGCAAAAGACAGTCTTCGCTTGGCTTATCAAGGGCTTGGGTGGCTTGTATTCGCTCATCAGCTTTGCATCCGACCTTTTATCCTATTCCAGAATTTTAGCACTCGGACTCGTTGCGAGCGTTATCGCGCAGGTTATCAATATGCTCACGAGCATGGGCGCGTCCGGTCCGATCGGCTTCATCTTTATGCTGATCGTTATGATTTTGGGACACGGACTCAACCTTGCTATCAATCTGCTTGGCACGTTCGTGCACGCGGCTCGTCTGCAATATATCGAATTCTTCGGTAAATTCTACGAGGACGGTGGCGAAGCATTCAAACCTGCACTTCCGGCAGAGGAATATTCGGAAGACACTTCTTATGTACCCAATGTAAATCAATAAATAAAAACAAAAAGGAGATTAAAACAATGGAATTCATTAAGGGTCTTTTTACAGGTAATAACATGGCTATTTTGGGAGCTGCGATCGCGGTTGTTCTCCCCGGCTTCGGTTCGGCAAAGGCAGTTAACATGGTTGCAAGAGCAACGGCAGGACTGATTTGCGAAGAGCCCCAAAAGTTCGGTAAATCTATGCTGCTCCAAGCACTTCCTATGACACAGGGCATTTACGGCATGGTTATTGCATTCCTGATCATCATCTTCAGCGGTATCACCGCCGGCGAAGTTTTGACTATTGAACAGGGCTTCTATTATGTATTCGCAGCTCTTCCCATCGCATTTGGCGGTTGGTACTCCGCAATTAGACAGGGCGAAGTAGCAGTTGCAGGTATCTCTGTTCTTGCAAAGCAACCCGATGCTGTTGGTAAAGCAGTTATTTCCGCATCCTTCGTTGAACTTTACGCAATTCTCGCATTGCTCATCTCTATTCTGCTTGTTCTCTAATTGTTTGACACGCGAAAACAAGAAGGAAGGAGGCCGCAATGGCAATTAACGGACTGAATAAAATTACCGATAAGATCCTCTCCGAGGCGCAAGCAAAAGCCGATCAGATTTTGGCTGATGCCCAAGCGGAGTGTGATCGAATCAACGCCGAATACGCCGAGCGTGCCGAAAAGATTCGTACCGAAATTTCCTCCGAAGCTGAAAAGGGAGGAATGGAATACGTCGCACGCATCCGCAGTACGGCGGCAACCTCCAAGCGTAATCTGCTCCTGCAAACCAAGAGCGACCTTATCGACGGCGTTTTTGCGAGCGTGCTTGAGCAAACACGCACCTTGGAGCTTGAAAAATACAACGAAATTCTCATAGGACTGTTGTCCGCGGCACTTCTCGAGCAGATCGAATCAGAAGAAGTTAGCCGCACCCTCTATGGGGAAGAGGAAGCACTTGCTCCCGAACGCTATGAGGTTATTTTCAATCAGCGCGACCGTGACCGCTGTGGTAAAATGGTAGTCGAGGGTGTGCAAAAGCATCTCTTGGGCAAAGTATCTGCCGAAAAATTGGAAAAGCTCATGCTTTCCTCTCAAACTGCCGCCATTGACGGTGGCCTGATCCTGCGCTGTGGCAATGTCGAATCCAACTGCTCGTTCTCAATTCTATTCGCACAGTTGCGTGAGGACCTCGAATCCGAGGTGGCACACGCGCTGTTCGATGCGAGAACATAACGCAAAGGAGTGCGGAAGCAATGGCTGACTATTTATTTGGCAGTGCCAATATACGCACACTGGAAAACGCAATCATCGGGCGTGAGCGCATCGAGAAATTGCTGAACACCAAAACCACCGATGAGGCGTGGGGGCTTCTCGCAGATTGGGGTGTCAATATCGTTCGCAACAACGAGGATGGCAAACCGATGCGTGAGGAAACGCTCTTGGGTATTCTCAAAGGTGCATACGACCTCCTGGGCGAGCTTGCACCCGACTCTGATGCGCTCCGTCTGTGGCTTTATCCATACGATTGTAACAATCTCAAAGCCGCACAAAAAGCATTCATCCGCGGCATCGATCCGTCCTCTATGCTTTTCGATTTTGGCACGCTTGCAGCATCCAACATCGTTAAAATGGTAGAGACGGGGAACTATGAAGGACTTCCCGCAAATCTGCAGGCAGCCGCCGAGAGCGCGATGGATGAATACGCAAAAACCAAAAATCCGCAAGTCATTGACCTGATTTTGGACAAGGCCTGTTGGGGCGATATGCTCGATGCGGCAAAAAAATCGGGAGAGGCATTCGTTATTCGTTTGGTTCAAACCAAAATCGACCTGCTCAACGCGATGATCGCTCTGCGTATTTTGCGTATGAAGAGTGGGGAAGTAGGCAAAGTTCTCTTTGCCGACGCATTCCTTGAGGGCGGAAAGCTTGCACGTGAGAGAATGATGGACTGTTTGACAAACGGTGAGGATGCGCTGCTAGAGCTTTTGCGCTACTCGGATTATGTTCGATTTGCCGAGAACTTTGCCAAGAGTGACGCGACTCTCAGTACCGCCGAAAAGATTGCAGACAACTATTGGATGTCTCAGATTTTGGAAAACAGATTCGTCCCCGACGGACTCGAGGTTATGATTGGGTTCCTTGCGGCACACGAGTACGAAGTCAAAAATCTGCGCATCTTGCTCTCGGGCAAGGAGGCGGGCATCCCGACCGCTACGATTCGCGAAAGGATTCGTGATAGCTATGTATAAAATCGGAATTATCGGAGACCGTGACACGGTGCTTGGTTTTATGGCTCTCGGCTTTGTAGTCGAGGACGTAAAGAGCGCTGAGGAAGCGGCAAAAAAACTGCACACAATGGCAAAGAGCGGTGCGTACGCCACCATCTTTATCACCGAAAATTATGCTGTGCAGATTGAAGAAGAAATGAATCGCTATAAAGATATGCCACTGCCCGCAGTCATCTCTCTGCCGGGGCAGGGCGGCTCTACCGGTTACGGAATGAACAATATCCGTTCTGCTGTAGAGCGCGCGGTGGGTGCTGATATTCTGTTCAAGGAATAAGCACCTAACTGACAAAGTAAGAAAGGTTCATCATCAAAATGGTAGAAGGAAAAATTCTAAAAGTCTCGGGACCTCTGGTGGTTGCCGAGGGTATGAGAAATGCAAATATGTTCGACGTTGTGCGTGTAGGTTCCAAAAACCTCATCGGTGAGATCATCGAAATGCACGGCGATCGCGCATCCATTCAGGTATATGAGGAGACCGCAGGCATTGGTCGCGGCGATAAGGTTGTTTCTACAGGAGCACCTCTGTCGGTTGAACTCGGCCCCGGCCTGATCTCTAATATTTATGACGGTATTCAGCGTCCCTTGGAGCACATCCGTCAAAAATACGGCTCCAATTTGCAACGCGGCATCGACGTGCCCGCGCTCGACCGTGACCGCGTATGGCGCTTTGTTCCTGCCGTTAAGTTTGGCGATAAAGTTGGCCCCGGTGATATTTACGGTACTGTTCAAGAGAACGAGGTCATCACGCACAAAATTATGGTTCCGCCCAAAACAAAGGGAACCATTGTTGAAATGCGCGAGGGTGACTTCAAAGTAACCGACCGCATTGGTAAGATTAAATACGAGGATGGCACCATCGAGAACATCACACTTATTCAAAAGTGGCCTGTTCGTGTAGCACGTCCTTACAAAGAAAAACTTCCCCCCGTTGACCCGATGATTACAGGTCAGCGTGTTATCGACGCGCTTTTCCCCATTGCAAAGGGAGGAACGGCTTGCGTTCCCGGTCCTTTCGGTTCGGGCAAAACGGTTGTTCAACATCAGCTTGCAAAGTGGAGCGACGTAGACCTTGTTGTTTATATCGGTTGCGGCGAACGCGGCAACGAAATGACCGACGTTCTGCGTGAGTTCCCCGAACTCACCGACCCCAAAACGGGACGTTCCCTGATGGAGCGCACCATTCTCATTGCAAACACATCCGATATGCCGGTTGCCGCACGTGAGGCATCGGTTTATACGGGTATTACCATAGCCGAGTATTTCCGCGATATGGGTTATTCCGTAGCCGTTATCGCAGACTCCACCTCCCGTTGGGCAGAGGCGCTGCGCGAGATGTCGGGACGTCTTGAGGAAATGCCCGGTGAAGAGGGCTATCCCGCATACCTCACCTCTCGTTTGGCACAGTTCTACGAGAGAGCAGGTAAGGTTGTATGCCTTGGCTCCGATGGACGCGAGGGCGCACTCTCCGCAATCGGTGCCGTATCTCCGCAGGGTGGTGACATCTCCGAGCCCGTTACGCAGGCAACCCTGCGTATCGTTAAGGTTTTCTGGGGACTTGATGCTTCTTTGGCATACCGCCGTCACTTCCCGGCAATCAACTGGCTCAACTCCTACTCGCTCTACCGCGATCGTTTGTCGGGCTGGTTCTCGCAGAATGTCTCTAAATCTTGGATGGATTTTACGGCACGTTGTCTTAAGACTCTGCAGGTAGAAGCAGACCTGCAAGAAATCGTCAAGCTCGTTGGTATGGATGCACTGTCTCCTGCTGACCGCCTTACGCTTGACGTTGCACAGTCCATCAGAGAGGACTTCCTGCAACAAAACGCATTCCTGGATATCGACTCCTACACACCTCTCGATAAGCAATGCGGCATCCTCGAGATGATTTTCACTTACGAGGACCGCGCGCGCAAAGCCATCGAGGCAGGGGCTGACATTGAAGATATTTGTTCTTTGCCCGTACACGAAAGAATTGCGCGCGCAAAGACGGTTGCAAACAACAATTATCAAAACGAATTCAAGGCCATCAAGGCCGAAATCGCGGCACAGCTTGATAAGCTTGTTGCAAGCGTAGAAAACGATTAAAGGAGGGCAGGGCAATGATTAGAGAATACAGAACCATTGAAGAAGTTGCAGGTCCTCTTATGCTTGTCAAGCAGGTCGAGGGCGTTAAATACGATGAGCTTGGCGAAATTGAACTGCCAAATGGTGAAGTTCGCCGCTGTCGTGTTCTTGAAGTCAACGGTCGTAACGTACTTGTTCAGTTGTTCGAGTCTGCCGCAGGTATCAACCTCGCGGACAGTAAAGTTCGCTTTACAGGTCACGGAGTAGAGCTCCCCGTATCCCAAAATATGCTCGGCCGAGTATTCAACGGTATGGGCGAAGCCATCGACGGTGGCGCACGCCTCATCCCCGAAAAGACGTTGGATATCAACGGTACCCCCATCAACCCCGCAGCACGCTACTATCCTTCCGAGTTTATTCAAACCGGCGTTTCCACCATCGATGGGCTCAACACCCTCGTTCGCGGACAAAAGCTGCCCATCTTCTCGGGCTCGGGTCTGCCGCACGCAAACCTCGCGGCACAGATCGCCCGTCAAGCAAAGGTACGCAACAAAAATGATAAATTTGCAGTTGTTTTTGCGGCTGTCGGTATCACCTTCGAAGAAGCAGACTTCTTCATTTCTGACTTCAAAAAGACCGGTGCTATCGACCGTACCGTACTCTTTATCAACCTCGCATCCGACCCTGCAATCGAGCGTATTTCCACGCCTCGTATGGCGCTCACTGCCGCAGAGTATCTCGCATTTGAGTGCGATATGCACGTGTTGGTTATCATCACCGACATCACCAACTACGCCGAGGCACTGCGTGAGGTTTCCGCCGCACGCAAAGAGGTTCCCGGTCGCCGCGGCTATCCCGGCTACCTTTACACCGACCTCGCAACTATGTACGAGCGCGCAGGTAGAAAAATGGGCTCCGAGGGTTCGATCACAATGATCCCGATCCTCACCATGCCCGAGGATGACAAGACCCACCCCATCCCCGACTTGACCGGTTATATCACCGAGGGACAGATCATTCTCTCGCGTGAGATGTACCGCAAGGGCTATATGCCGCCCGTTGACGTGCTTCCGTCGCTTTCGCGTTTGAAGGACAAGGGTATCGGTGAGGGGAAAACGCGCGAGGACCACGCCGCAACACTGAACCAACTCTTTGCCGCTTATGCGCGCGGTAAAGAAGCAAAAGAGCTGATGGTTGTATTGGGCGAGGCAGCACTGTCTCCCATCGACCGTCTCTATGCACAGTTTGCAGACGAATTTGAGGCAAGATATATCAATCAGGGCTTTGACGAAAACCGCTCCATTGAACAAACCTTGGATCTCGGTTGGGAACTGCTCTCCATTTTGCCCAAGAGCGAAATGAAGCGCATTAAGCCCGAAATGATCGAAAAATACTGGCCGAAGAAAGCATAATGCAATACGGCAATTCTTATGGAAAGAGAGGTGACAGACAAGCATGGCTGAATTGAGAGTAAACCCCACACGTATGGAAATGAAGCGCATACAAACGCGCTATCAAACCGCACGCAAGGGGCACAAGCTGCTCAAGGATAAGCGCGACGAATTGATGAAGCAATTTCTCGACGTTGTGCGCGAGGACAAGGCCCTGCGCGAGCGCGTAGAGGCAGCACTTGGCAAGGTTTATCAATCCTTCACGGTCGCAAGTGCCGTCAGCAGTCCCAAAATGCTGGAGGAAGCCCTCATCTGTCCCAAAAAGGAGGGCGAGCTCTCCGTCGAATACAAAAATATGATGAGTGTCACGGTTCCCGTGTTCCATCTGCGTGTGCACGCCGAAGGAGGAAGCGACAGCTATAACTACGGTATGGCGTTCACCTCGGGAGAATTGGATTCCTCACTGCGTGAGCTCAATGACATCCTCGAGGATTTGATCCGCCTTGCCGAGCTTGAAAAAACGGCACAGCTTCTGGCCGAGGAAATCGAGCGTACTCGCCGTCGCGTCAATGCACTCGAATATATCCTGATGCCGCAGTATCTTGCAACCATCAAGACCATTAAAATGAAGCTTGACGAAAACGAGCGCGGCAACACTACACGCCTGATGAAGGTCAAGGATATGATGCTGCAAGCGCAACTGACACAAAAACACGAGGACGACGAAGAAGAATAACAAAAAAAGATCGGAGCAACCATTACGGTGCTCCGACCTTTTTTATGCTATTGGGGGGATTCAGTTTCTTGAAATTTCAGGTTGACCGCACCGATACCGGTTTCAATCTTCAAAGAATGTTGACCGTTGCCACTTGTGCCAAAATCTGTCACTTTTTCGCCGTCAATTGTAACGGCTCCAAGTCCTTTTTCAATATCGATTCGATAGTCATCCTTGCTGCCGAGCACAGTCAAGTTAGATTCGCCAATACCAAAATCAAGCTCATTGTTGCCAAGCAGAGCGGCGGTCATATTCAACTCACCCACGCCCATTTGCAATTTCAAATTGTTCAGCGTGCCCCCTGACACGGTGATTGCACCCGCACCGCCCTCAATGTCTGCATGGGAGGTGACATTCAGTTGCTTGATGCTCACGTCGCCTGCGCCCAATTCTAATTCGAGTGACGCGGTGGAAAGTGTTTCGGCAGTCATTTTTGCGGCACCGGTCTCAATACTGACATTATCAAATACGGTATCTCTTGGAATGTAAAGCGTGAGCTTTGCATTGGTGTAGTTCGCATTACCTCTTGCTTCATCAACAATGGTCAAGACGCCGTTTTTCTCGGTGATGGAGAGATACTTCAAATTGCTCTCAACTCCAAAGGTATCTCTATGTTCGATGGTAAAATCCGCGGCATTGATAGAAATATCGAGGGAATGAATTTCGGATGTGACTTGATATGCCTTGATCTCATCCAAAACGACGTCTTCTTGAAGGCACCCAAATAGGGGGAGAGTGAGCAACAAAACTGATAGCAGTGCTACGATCTTTTTCATAAAAACAGCTCCTTGATTTTTTTTGTATAGAACATTATATCACATCAACTTTCTGTTGTCAAGTTTTTCGAACACATTTTTGGGTTTTTAGGCGTGAACAACCCCTTCACCCACCGCACATCCTCTTTTTCTACCGCGCGCGTCAAGCGGAGCAGAATGACGTATACCAAAACGACTGCTATGATGTGTAGGATAATAGAGAGCGCCGCCGACTCTATCTGCCACGCGCTCCTTTCCAACAAAAAGCGCACGATAGAGGTGGCGCAGACAATGCAAAAGAGCGGTTTGTAGATCCATTTGCAAAGCCGCACAGGCGTTCCGCTAATCATCAAAAGATGCGTAATGCTGCAAACGGTGTTGAACAGCTCCGAGACGTAAATGGTGATGATGTATCCCCAAATACCAAATCGCGGGATTAATAAGAGCACCAAAATCACCGATAGCGCGGCATCGGCAATATTGATCTTCATTGAATGTAATTGTTCGCCAAGCCCTTTCATCATCGCATCTGTTGCGGTATCAAGATACATAATGGGAACGAGCGGCGCGAGAATACGAATGTAATATCCCGCTTGGGAGTTTGGATAAAGAGCAGCCCCGATCTCGCCCGAAAAGCAGATCAGTACCCCCGCTACGCCAAACGAAAAGAGCAACGATAGCGACCACACGCGCGAGATCATATAGTGAATGTGCCGTCGATGGTCGTGCACTTCTGCCTCTGCAAGCTCGGGAACGAGCAGCCCCGAAAAGGAATACATCAAGGCGGCAGGGTAGAGGATGACGGGGAGCGCCATACTTTGAATACTGCCGTAAGCCACAAGAGCCGCTGCGTGCGAAGCGCCACTTTTGCGTAGCCCTTCTGGAATGAGAATGTGCTGAAGCGTAATCAATCCCGAGCGAATATAAGCCGTAGCAGCAATGGGGAGCGTGATAGAAAGCAGTTTTTTGGTGTCTCCCGCTTGATGGCAAATTTTCTTTCCAAGATGCCGCTGTTTATCAAGCCGATACAGAATCCATTCTAAAAGAAAAGAAAATATTTCTGCCACCGCTCCACCAAGCACCAAAATGCGGCAGGCACTCTCAACGTCCTTGGCAAAATAAAACGCCAAGAGATACATTGTTGCGCCAATTTTGACAGCTTGCTCAAACACTTGCACAGTCGCATTTTTCCAAACGCGCCGCATTGCCGAAAAATATCCACTCCACGCCGAGGAGAGCGCAATGAGGGGGAGTGTAATTGCCAATAGCCGCAACGAAGAAATTGTCCGCGTGTCCTTTAGCCAAAACCGACCAATCGGCTCGGCAAAAGAGAACAGCAAAACCGACGCAAGTGAACCAAAGCAGATGGCATAGATTGTCGCGCGCCGCAAAATGCCGCCCACGCGCGCGCGGTTGCCGCTCTCCATCGCCTCAACAGTCATCCGCGTAACACCAAGGTGAATCCCCGAGGTTGCCAATGTGAGCGCGAATCCGTAAACGCCCGAGAGAATGGAGAACAACCCCATTGCTTCGGCGCCCACGCGCCCCGATACCACAACCTGAAAGCTCACCCCAACGGTGCGCATAAAGAGCGATGCCGCCGTCAGTAGCATCGCATTCCAAAACAGTTTTTTTGCTCGTGTTTGCATTTTTACCTCTCAAATTCTTATTTTAGAAAGCCAAAACTATTGGTTGCACGCTATTGACATTTTGCGGCAACTGTGCTATAATGGAAAAAATCAGACTATTCTAACAGGAGGTCAGATATGAAAAAGTGTCCGGTATGCCACCAATTCTTCACAGGGCTTCAATTGTTAAAACAAAGCTTTTCTCGAACTCCCGGTGAATTTTTTAAGACCAAGTTAATGGATGGCAAGCATGTTATTCGATGCCCCCATTGCAAGACGCGATTGAGAAAGAAACTCTCGGTTTGGTATCTTATCGCAATGGTACCGTTCATAGCAGCGGCATTGTGGTATTCCAAAACAGGGCAATATGCTTTTTTGATATACCTCTCCATCATTCCACCTGTATTTGTTTATGCTATGTTGCCGTATACTCCTTATAATAATTACATTTTATGAAATAAAACGTTAAAATAGAGCAAAAGAAAGCACTAAATTTTGAACTTTACAAATTGGAAATTTTGTGATATTATGTTACTATCAAAATATCGGGAGGAAAAACAATGAAGAAGTTATTGGTTTTGATGTTGACAATACTTTTACTGTTCTTGCTTTCTTTTTCCTTTACGGCTTGCGGCAAGTCAGAGCCGAAGGAAATATCCTGCGAGGATATTATAGCGGCATACGAGAGTGCAGGATACTATGTAGTGCACGGAGAGCATAAGAATGAGGCAGATAATGCGCATCTCTGTTATATAAAAGCAAATTTAACCGAAGGTTCCGACAGCGATTACATCTACTTTATAACTTGCTTTACCGAGGAAGAAGCCCAAGAAGCAAGAGAGACAGATAAATACAATCTTTTAATATGGTTGTATGCTACTATAAGCGGTGAGGGCAGATGGCTTAAAACAGGAACTTACGGAAAAATTGAATATAGTTACTATAACTCCGAGTTAATAAAGCCATTTAACGAGCTTATCAAAACAGAATAAAGAGCGGTAGGGGAGGGGCTTGCTTCTCCCGCAAGAAAGCACCTATGCTGTGGCATAGGTGCTTTCTTTATTTTTCTTTATTTTCCAAATCGAGCGCCGCCTTATGCTTTTTACCAACGTGGCGGCTTTGTTCCATAATGGAACCACGCACAATGGTCCCCGTGCCAAACCGATGGCGCAGACCGTCAATCAAGCGGTCAAGTTCTTGTTCACGTTCACGCTGTGGATCGGGGAACATCGAAAGCTGTGCCGCATCTTCACGTGTCAATTGCGAGAGCGATACACCCAGCAAGCGCAAGGGCATTTTTCTATCCCAAAGATCATCAAATAAACGGCAGGCAACCTCGTATATCTCGGATGTGATATCTGTAGCGTGCGAGAGATGCAGCTGATGCGAGCGGTCACGAAAAGCAGTATCGCGAATGGTGACAGATACACAAGTGGCTCTTTGTCCATCGTTTCGCATGCGCGAGGCACAACTGTCGGCAAGTGAGAGGAGAATGGGATACGCTTCTTCGGCTGTTGTCAAATCCTTTGCCAATGTTGTCGAGTTGCCGTATCCCTTGGCTTCTTCCGACTCAGCGAGTACTGGTGAGGTGTCAATGCCGTTGGCATAACGGTGAAGATGTTCTCCCATTTTTACACCGAAAACAGTTCGCAAATCTGCAACATCGGTGGCGGCAAGTTCGCCAATGGTGTAAATGTGCATTCCGCGCAAGCGTTCCGCCGCCGAGCGACCGAGTGAGAAGAGTGCCTCAATGGGGAGCGGCCACATCTTGGCAGGGATCTCCTCGCTCATAAGTGTGTGGATTTTGTCGGGCTTTTCAAAGTCGCTCGCCATTTTGGCAAGCAATTTGTTCGAGCCGATGCCCACATTCACCGTAAAGCCGAGTGTGTCGCGAATTTCATCCTTGATTGTTTTTGCAATTGCAATCGGGTTGGGATAAAGCCGTGACGTTCCGCTCATATCGAGGAAACATTCGTCAATCGAGTAGACCTCAACCACGGGCGCGTATTTGCGGCAAATATCCATAAACGCGCGCGAGCATTGCTTGTAAAGCGAGAAATCCGGTTTTGCAATATAGAGGTCAGGGCATTTGCGCAGAGCCGCAGCAATCGGCTCACCGGTTTTAATGCCATACTGCTTTGTGGGAATGGACTTTGCCAAAATAACACCGCGGCGACTTTCTCTGTCTCCGCCAATGGCGGATGGAATGAGACGAATGTCCGCCTCACCGTTCTTGACGCGTCGCGTTGCCTCCCACGAAAGAAAGGCACTATTAACGTCGATGTGAAAAACCAAACGTGTCATAGTGCCTCCTTAAAAGTTTATTTTTATTTGGGTAATAGTATCGGGTCGGACTCCAAAACGTCTTTGATGATGTTGCGTTCAGAGAAGGGGAGCTTTTCGTGTCCGATGAGTTGATATTCCTCGTGTCCCTTACCTGCCAACACAAGGATGTCACCCTTTTGCAGAATGGATACCGCACAGCGAATGGCATCCGAGCGATCGGGAATTTTGATGTACGCTTTGCGTTTGTCTCCAAACGCTGTTGCAATTTCGTCGATGATTTGCATCGGGTCCTCGGTGCCGGGGTTGTCCGAGGTTAAGATGGAGAGGTCGGCAAGCTCACAAGCAACCTCGCCAAGCTCACGGCGGCGAACTTGTGTACGCTCACCAACCGAGCCAAACAGACAAATCAAGCGCGAGGGCTGATAAACGCGCAGAGATGCCAACAAACGCCGCAAACTCTCGCCGTTGTGCGCATAGTCAATGACGCAAAGCGCACCGTTTGGCAGGGGAATACATTCGGCTCTGCCGCGAATTGCCAATTTTTCAAGAGATGCAACCGTCATAGCGAGGGGAACCTGGAAAACGCCGTGTGCCACGGCAACCGCCAAAAGGGCATTGTAGATGTTGTGCTCACCAAGCAAGCGCAAACGGCATTCCAATTCCTCGTTCTCGGCAATGAGGCGGAAGAGCGAGAACAATCCGTTCGCATCTCGCAAGGGGCGCATATTCTGTGCCAAATAGTCAGCACGTGTTTCCTCGCCCGAAATTGTCAGGTTGCGCAGAGCCGTGCAACCCAAGCGCATAAAGGGTGTTGCAGGGTCATCGATATTCCAAACCGCGTTGGGAGAAGCAAAATCGGTAAAGAGGGAATGCTTCGTAGCGCGGTAATGTTCAAAGGTTGGGTGTTCTGCCGTTCCTACGTGGTCGAGGTAAAGATTGGTAAACAGAACCGTTCCAAATTGCACACCTGCCACGCGACTTTGCATTAGTCCTTGCGAGGAAACCTCCATTACAACGGCACGGATGCCGCAGCGGTACATATCCGAGAGGGTTTGTTGCAAGGTCAAGGGATCGGGGGTGGTATTTACCGTTGTACGTTCCACCGAGCCGTAGGAAATGCCGTTGGTACCAATGTATCCCGTAGGAATTCCCACAGAATTGAGGATGTGAGAGAGCATCGTAGCAGTTGTGGTCTTGCCTTTCGTTCCCGTAATGCCAATGACGTGCATCTTGCTCGAAGGATCGCCCCAAAGGGTGCAAGCAAGCTCCGAAAGTGTCTTGCGGCTGTTCTTTGTCAAAAGCACGCAAGCATCGGGGGGGAGATCAAGCGCCTCTTCCGCAACAAAAATGCGGCAACCGCGCTCATAAGCGCGAGGAGCAAGCGTGTGTCCATCAAATCTTTGACCGCGAATACAAACAAACACGCTCTCTGTATTTGTTTTCTCCGAGTGATCGGTTAAAGTTGTGATTTCACAGTCGGGAATGTGGTCAAACGGGAAAAGTCTGCCAAGCAGAAGATAGGATTTCATCGCGCCACCTCCTCTCCCATAAACGAGGAAGGGAAGCCCACAGGCGTCTTGCCGCAGGCAAGAATGGTACGATATGCGAGAACGTCAAGCGAATCGACAAACAACTCGTCATCCAATCCAAGTTTTTTGATCAGAGACAATTCCGTGCATCCAAGCACGATCTTTTCACATCCGCGAGAGCGAAGCGAAGCGACAACGCCGTTGAACGCTTTGATATCCACGGGTTTGTTCTGTTTGATCTGCCCAAAGATAATGTCGGTAATTATTGTTTGTTCTTCTTCGGTTGGAGTGACACAAGTCAGTCCGCGCGGCGCGCAAAAACGCTCGTAGGCGCCCGAGGTGATGGTGCCTTCGGTGGCAAGCAGACCAAATGTGCGTGTTCCAATACGAGAAAGATGCGCGCAGGTCTCGTCAATGATGTTCAAAATCGGGACTTGACAATTCTGTGCAAGACCGTCATAAAAATAGTGCGCGGTGTTGCAGGGCATCACAATCAAATCGACGCCGGCGCGCTCCAAGCGATGTGCTTCGGTAAGCATCACGGGCAGGGGATCGGGCGCATTCTTGTCAAGGATGTAAGCCGTTCTGTCGGGCGTGGTCGCGCGACTGCTGACGAGCATATCAATGTGGTCGGCGTCACAGGTTGCGGCGGTGTGGCGGTTGAGCAGCTCGCAAAAATAAACTGTCGACATTGGTCCAAGTCCGCCAAGAATGCCAAGATAGGTGCAAGTTTTCATCGTGTCACCTCCGCAAGAGGTGCCGATTCAGCGCCAAACCAAACGCGTTCCATCTCATCGCGGTCGGCAATCACAAAGCGACGTTCAAGTTCTTCGGCGTGATCCCACACAAGCTTGGTGTAGTGCTCGTTGCAGGGGATCAGATACAAAATCAGGTCAGCGTTGCCAAGCTGATCGGCAAAATCGGTCAGTGCTTGCAGCATCAACTGCTCGCCACGGGTTTCGGGAATGCGATGGAATTTCATACAAAGCGAGAGACGCGAAGGGAAGGGGATCTTATCACAAAAAACGTGCGAGAGAACGCCGTGGCGGCGGTACATACGGTGCGCGGTCTCACTCGCCTCGGTGCTGATTCCAAGCAAAACGGGAACGATCGCGCCTGACAACACATCGTTCATAATGTATTCCATTGATCATTCCCCCTTTCTCGGTCAAAAAACACTATATATAGTATATTATAACACACATATTTACAAAATAAAAGGGGTGAGCGAAAAATAATATAAGAAAATTTTCTCAAAACGCTTGCTTTTTTTCTATATTTTCGGTATAATTAAGGTTAGAAAAAAGAAGGACAGTAAAGACATGAAAAAAGAAAAAATCTACCGTGTTTTCTCGCATCTGCCCGAGCTTGCAACCTCTCGCCTGACTTTGCGCAAAATGCTTGTTGCAGATGCTTCCGATATGTACGAATATGCCTCTCGCCCCGATGTGACCAAGTACCTCACTTGGAATCCGCATCCCGACCGCGACTTTACGCGCGAGTACCTCGAATACCTCGGCAACCGCTACTCCGCGGGGATGTTTTATGATTGGGCAGTGGTTTATGAACCCGACTGCAAAATGATCGGTACCTGCGGTTTTACCGCTTTTTACTGCAACCATGACTGTGCCGAGGTCGGATACGTCCTCAACCCCGAGTATTGGGGAAAGGGAATTGCCGTTGAAGCTTTGGAAAAAGTCATTGAATTTGGCTTTGAAAACCTCGGACTGCACCGCATCGAGGCACGTTTTATGGAAGGCAACGATTCCTCTCGTCGTGTAATGGAAAAGGTTGGAATGACCTTTGAGGGCATCCAACGCGAGGCAATGCTTATCAAAGGAAACTACGCCAATGTCGGCGTCTGCGCCATCCTCGCATCCGAATGGAGATCAAGAAAGAAAAAATAAAAGAAAGCGGCTATCTTCAAGCGAAGATAGCCGCTTTTGTGTTTATCAATCTTACTTTTCCTCACCCAACGAATCCGTCACAGTGACAAGCGCCTTACGCTCGTAGCAAGAGAAGATCTCGTCGGTGTTTGTGGGGGCAGTTTTTTGCGTTAAGAGACTTACCACGGGAACAAGGATCATTCCGCCGACCATTGCAAACACGCCCGAGTAGAGCGAGTTTTTGAATACAAACGAAAGCACGGGAATGTTCGCAACACTAAATACCTTCATCGAGATGAGCAACTGCACAATTTCAAGGCCTACGCCAAACACAAAGGATACCACAACACCTGCTTTTGTTGTCTTTTTCCAATACAGACCGTAGAGGAAGGG
>JAZSFM010000084.1:0-17547 GCA_045532215.1 Eubacteriales bacterium
AACCTTCATATCAGCCTGTTGAACAGCAAGCTCTGCATCCTGCTCGGCGATCTTCTTTTCCGCTTCTACACGAACAGCGTTTGCTTCCTGTTGTGCATTTGCGGTTGCAATAGAGATGTCTCTTTGTGCGTTTGCCTTTGCGATCTGAGCATTCTTACGGATCTGCTCAACGTTATCGATACCCATATTCTCAATGGTTCCGGCACCGTCCTTGAAGTTTTGAATATTGAAGTTTACAACCTCAATACCCAGCTTTTCCATATCGGGAACGACGTTCTCGGTAATCTTTTTGGCAACGCCCTGACGGTCCTGAACCATTTCCTTAAGTCCTACAGAACCAACGATTTCACGCATATTACCCTCAAGCACCTGGGTAACGAGTTGAACAAGGTCAGCTTGACGCAGATTGAGCAGCGTTTCGGATGCGCGTGCCAAGAGCTCGGGATCGGAAGAGATCTTAATGTTGGCAACACCGTCAACGGTTACGTTGATGAACTCGTTGGTAGGAACTGCCTCACTCGTTTTGACGTCAACCTGCATAACGCGCAGGGAGAGACGGTCAACACGAGTAAAGAAGGGCATACGCCAACCGGCTTTACCAATCAAAATTTTCTTTTTGCCAAGACCTGTGATGATGTACGCGGTATCCGGAGGTGCTTTGAGATAACCGCTGAAAAATAGGACAACAGCAAGAATAACAACAATCGCAATAATGAGCATGGTGGTTTCTCCTTTTGAAAAATGAAGTTGGCTGTATGTGATACAACCACGCTTATATTCTACCACACGGTCAAGCGACTGTCAAGTATATTCTGCCGATGTTTACAAATCGTTTACAATTATTGTTGGTCCTCGGGATCAACGCCCATTTGGCGCAAAAGATTGTTGTTAAATTCCTCGGCGGTGTTATATCCCATACGCTTTTGGCGATTGTTCATAGCGGCAACCTCCAAAATGATGGCAAGGTTACGGCCGGGGCGAACAGGAATGGTGATGGACGGCACGTTGATGCCGAGAATATCGATGGTTTCTTCGTCCATACCAAGGCGGTCATACATTTTGCCCTCCACCCAGTTTTCAAGCTGAATGACGAGGTTGATTTTTTCGGTTTCCTTAACCGCACCCATACCAAACAAGCGGCGTACGTCCACAATGCCAATGCCGCGCAACTCTACATAGTGCTTGATGAGCTCGGGAGCAGAGCCGACCAAGGTTTTGTCCGATACGCGTTTGATTTCTACGGCATCGTCGGCAATGAGACGGTGACCTCTTTTAATCAGTTCAATGGTGGTCTCACTCTTACCAACACCGCTATCTCCCAACAAAAGAATACCTTCGCCGTAAATTTCAACAAGACAGCCGTGGCGTGTGATGCGAGGGGCAAGGTAGTTGTTGAGTGCCGAGATAAGACTTGCCATAATCTCACTGGTTTTGAGGGGTGTACGCAAAATCGGAACACCTACTTTTTCCGCGCGCTCAATAGCGGCGGCATCTACGGGCAGGTTTGTGGTGTAAATGATGGCAACGGGCTTGGCATCCACCAGCGTTTGCAGCATTACGCGCTTTGTGCTGGGCTCAAGAGAATTCAAATATTGCGTCTCCGCCTTGCCGATGAGCTGAATGCGTTCGGGTTCGAATACCTTATAAAATCCCGCAAGCGCAAGACCCGGGCGGTTGACCTCGGGAGAGGAAATTTGAATGTCTTCAAAACGCTCGGGCTTTACAACCGTTTCCAAGCGGAAATCCTCAGCAATTTTAGAAAGCGGAATGGTATAAATTTCACTCATTGAGTGTCACTCCTTTCAAAAAAGGGATCTTTTCTTTATTGTATCATAAAATAATCAAAAAAGAAATGCTTTTTTCAAAATTCCGCTACTTTTTTGTTCATATTCACAAAAAAGACATAAATATTTAGTATAATGTAAAAAAAGACGGAAGGAATGAACTGTTTTGAAAAAGAAAATTTTGCGTGCACTGGCGGTTTTGCTTTTGTGCGGTATGCTTATTGGCAGCTTTTGCGCCTGCGCCAATGCAAAAAACAAAAAAGTGTTTGCAACCTCGGGGGAGTATGAAATTCCTTACGAGCAGTTGCGTTTTATTACAATGACCTATAAGCTGGAGCTTGACGAAAAATACGGTGACGGCAACGCTGAAAACGGCACCATTTGGGATGATGCCGCTACAGCCGAAGAGCACCGTGCCGAGCTCGAGGAGCTTGTTTGGAATACGTTGAACGAAAACTATGCACTCCTTGCGGCGTGCTCTGCTTACGGCATCGGTCGCACTGCTTTTGAGGGCAAGGAAGTCAAAAAAGCAGTGGATGAAAATATGAAAGCGCTTTTTGCGGAGTATCCCTCTAAAAAAGCATTCAAAGAGGATGCAAAATCCAGATACGCCACCGAAAATCTTTTCCGTTTTTATTTTGCCATTGAAGAAATGAAGTATTTGTTGCACGGTGCTATGCAAAAAGATGGCGCGTTTTTCACCGATGAAGCAAAATTTGAAGAATGGCTGGTTGACGGAAACAGCGCATACGTGCAGCATTTTATGTTGACGCACGAAAATGACGAAGAAAAAGAAGCCAATCGCGCGATTTTGGAAGACGCCCGCGAAAAATATATATCGGGTGAGTGGAATCTTGGCGATTGCATCAATAATGCAAACGATGATATGACCAACGTATCTCCCTATTTCCTTGTACGCAATGTGCACAAGGACGTTATGGTCGATGCGGCTGTAGCGCTTGAAAGGGGAGGGGACGTGAGCGAAATCGTTGAGGTAGATGGCGCGCTTTACGTGTTTGTTTGCGTACCGCAAGAAGAAATCGCGAAACTGGATGGCACAGTGGAGACCACGCTTTCTTCCCAACTCACGCAACTGCTCTCCAATTATCAATGGGCGATTGTCGGTGATGTCGTTGAAGCTTCCAAGGATAGTCTCAAAATGGAACTGAACGATTACGGCAAGAGTATTGATCTTGTCGCAATGCAATAATCTTACCAAAGACAAAAATAAGGGAAAGGAGAAAATGCTATGCAACTGTTTGGCAACCGTCGCAATACGCATCGCCGTGGGGCACTCTCACCGCTTGCTATCGTTCTTATCTGTGCAGGTGCGGCGTTACTCCTTACCATCATCATCGGTCTTATGCTCAACGTCTGGTTAGACGATGAGACCTATGATCGCCTAACAAAGGGCGAGGAACAAAAAGAAGAACAACCCACAACCAACAAATCCTACACGCGCGATATTCACGCCGATGCGTATGTGTTCGGCAAAGATGCGGAGAGCGTTTGGGAAAGTTTTTATGAAATTTCCGTTACGCTCAACACTCCCACGGGGCAAATCAATTATACCTCCGAGGTAGTTAACTACTTGGGAATGGAAACCACCACCGACCGTGTTCTCTATGACGAGATGGGAGAGGTGAGTTTGATTGCCGGATTTGTCAGCGGTGTTTTTTATCCCCAAGCGCTTTACAGCGAGGGCGCAGACCTGCAATATGCCGCTGCCGCAAAAGAGTGCGCGGTTATGAAAGAGTTTTTGCACGCAGGAGGCAGCGAAATTCTGCTTTGCGGCATCCCCTTTACCCGCACCGATACGGCATCGATTTTGCGCTACGTCAAGCAAGTAAAGGCAATGGCAGGGGAGTCGCCCGTTGGTATTGCCATTCCGCTCTCTGTAGCTCGTGCCGATGGCGCGTGGACAATGCTTGAAAGTCTTGCAAAAGAATGTGACTTTCTTGCCATTGACCTGACCGAAACCACTTCGGTTGGCGGACCGGAGCAGATTTTAACCGATGCGCGCTATTACATTCAGCAGTATGATATGCGCGTGTTGCTTGGCGAAAAACAAGAAGATTTGATTTTTGCTGCCTACACCTATCCCGACGTGCAGGTGATCACCTATTACGCACCTGCTCTGCCGCCCACACCAGATCAACCCATTCAATAAGGAATTAAGAAAAACACCGCTTGGAAAAACAAGCGGTGTTTTGTTTGTTTTCGGGATGCCCGGGAGGTTATCCCCTACAAATAATGCGTAAATTCACTTGTGGGGAGCGATTCACACATCACCTGTTTTTGCACACAATAATCACTTATTTTCGGGGCGTCGAGGACGTCGCCCACTACAAAAGTTGTTTTTGAATCACTCGCGTAAATGAATTAACGCTTTTTGCAAAAACAAAAAGCGCGACAACCGTTTGACTCCTCGTAGGGGACGACGTCCTCGACGTCCCGCGGTGTCTAACGAAAACAACTAAACGAACCCACTGTAGGTCATTCTAGAATGCGGACAACCAATGGTCACCCCGCCCTACAGGTTTTCTTCTGCAACAAAAAACACCGCACAGCATTTTTGCTGTACGGTGGGGGGAATTGAGTTCAAAATATCACATCAACACTTGCTCGTTTATCACAAGTCTAAATTGCAAACCGAGAAATTCCGCGGCGCGGCGGCAGAGCAGCATACGCTCGAGAAAAATCTCAAAATAATCGCTCACCGAGCCAATGGTCGTATCGATGGTAAGGGAGAGCGTCAGGAGCGTTTTTTCTTCGTTGACCGAGAGGGTGGATTTTTCTACCGAATAATTGACGCGGTCGTGAATATCAAATGTGGAGCGGTCGGTGTTGCGCACACGGGAGCGGCGTACATCACTTTTATCGGCAAGGATAAGGGCGGCGGCAATGGCGCTCACGGGTGTTCCTGCGTCCTCATCGTGGTTGCCAATGGCGGTCATGATGTCGGCAATGTTGCAAGCATCCAATCCGCGCTCACGCAAGAGCGAGAACGCCATCACGGCACCGCTTTGACAGTGGTCGCGGCGGTTGACGATGTTGCCAATGTCGTGCATATACCCTGCAATTTTGGCAATTTCAACATCGTGCTCGGAGTAACCAAGCCAAGAGAGAATCCGCCCTGCTTCTTCGGCTACGCGGCAGACGTGCGCTTGATTGTGTTCGGTATAGCCAAGTGCGCACAATGCGGCATCGGCTCGCTCGATATAAGTGCGAATCTCTTCATCACGACGAATTTGTTCGTAGGTCATAGGGGCACTCCTCTCTTGACGTGTATTGCTTTTTATCATTTTACCACATTTTTGTGAGATTGTCAACACACGTCGCGTGTTATTATAACATCCCGCACAGCCAATAGATAACGCCGTAAATAAAACCGGCCAGCGTTCCATAGAGCAAAACAGGACCCGCAACCGTAAATATTTTGGCACCCACTCCCAAAATAAGCCCCTCTGCGTGGCTATCGATGGCAGGGGAGACCACGGCATTGGCAAAACCCGTAATGGGAACGAGCGTGCCTGCTCCCGCGCGTTTTGCAATGTTGTCAAACACACCGAGAGCGGTCAGAATCACTGCCGCGAGAATGAGCGAGACGGATGTCAGCGTGCCTACTGTTTCATTGTCAAAAGAGCATAGATTTTGGAACACGTCGTGCAATATCTGCCCAATCGTGCAAATGCCGCCCCCCACCAAAAACGCCCATAAACAATCCTTGCCAATGGGGGAGCGTGGGGCGTGAGCATCTGCAAATTTTGCATAAGTTTGTTTGCTGATTTTCATTTGAGGCATCCTTTCGTGCAAATCTTTTTCGTTTGCGTTAGTGTTTGCACAAAAATTTACTTTTATACGGTTGACAACGCCGGCAAAAGGGTATATACTATTTATAGAAAACACGCCCCGCATTTTTTGAAGATAAGGAGCAAACGTATGAATTGGGAAGAGATTTACGGCAATATTCGCTCGCTGGCAGGACGTGCCGCAACAAAAATCAATCAAACCGCCGATATGGCAACTCTGCAGGTCAAGCTGGCAATGGCGCAGAGCAAGCTCGAAGAGGCATATACCGCCCTCGGACGAGCATCCTTTGGCCATTTTGTAGAGGATGCGGAAAATTTTGATGAAATTTCCGCTCGCATCATGGCTGTCAAGAATGCGATGTTGGATATTCGCGCAGTAGAAGCACAAATTGAGGACCTCAGACGTCGCGCGGCTGAAGCCGCAAATGACGTGGAGAATTTTAAGGGAAGTGTAGCAGAGGTTGCGGCCGAAGCGGCACAAGCCCACAAGCTTGCCAAAGAGGTGGAAAAAGATGCCACCGAAAGAGCCGCGGCTGTTCGTGCAAGGCAAGAAGAAGAAGCGGAACCCCTCGAAGTTTTCGATTTTGAAGAAGACGATTTTATCACAAATGTCTCCAAGGGAAATGATGCCGTTGAAATCATTTTAGAAGATGAAGAATAAACACACACGCAAAAAAGACCGGTGAGAGAAAAATCTCAACGGTCTTTTTGTGTTGCTTTCTATAATTGTTGTGTTTATTTTGTCTCTTCTTTTTTCTGTCCGAGTTTCGCCCAAAACTTGAAGGTCATCGGCCAGAGAATACCGGCTACAACCACGATGAGGAAATAGCGAACAGCGGCACCTACGTTGATGCCAAACAGGGCGTTGAGGGGCGTTTTCAGGCCTACACGTACTGCCAAAACGAGTCCTACGCCAAGGGCGAGCTTGATGAGTTGTGCCCACCAAACGGCTTTGGTTTCAAATTTGATATAGTGTCTGTCCAAGGGGTAAATGATGCAAAGTCCGATAGCCAAGGCAAGCATCTGCCATGCGGTTTTTTGTCCGTTTTCGAGGTTGATAGGGTCAACATCAGCAGGGAAGGGATACAGCATGACAAACAACAGGTTTGCAATGGCGGCAAGCAAAAGTGCACCGCAAGCAATGTAAATTCTCTTGGGTTTATCAAAGCCGAGGTAAACAACGTAATACAGTCCCAAAATAACAACCAGAGCAATACCGAGAGAAACCAGAACGTCAAGGGGTGTGTGCACACCGAGGTACATTCTCGAAAGTCCTACAAGGAGCACAAGCGCAACGCCACCGATTTGAACGGCACGCTTTTTTGCGCTTCTTGCAATGCCGCCCCAAAGACCTGCGGCACATTGCGTGTGTCCACTTGGGAAGGAATATCCCGTTGCCGCCTCGCGTGCGCTTTCCACAATGGTAAAGTTGGGGTCAAGAACCCACGGGCGCGGAATACGGAAGGTCATCTTCAAAAATTGTATGCAAATCGTACCCGTAAAGCAGGTAAAGAGCAAATAATATCCGCGACGTTTGTCCACGCACCAAAAGAAAACGAGCGCGAGAACAATGAAGAGTGTTTCCTCTCCAAACAGGGTGATAAAAGACATCAGTGCGTCACCCACGGGGGTGCGAATGTTTTCCAAAAATCGTAAAAATTCCATATTTGATAATCCTTTCCTGTGATTTTTAGTTCTATTTTATCATTTCGATGCCAAAATTGCAAGGGGTTTGACAAATTTCTATACATTTGGTTTTGCAGATTTCACTATTTTTCTTGATTTTTTCAAAGAAATATGCTATAATGGTAGCAACCGAAGCAAAGGAAGCCGAAAATGAACGAGATTCTTTCCCCCAACGCGGTGCAAGCACTGCTTTTGTGGTATCAACAAAATAAGCGCGACCTGCCTTGGCGGCGCACGTCCGATCCATATCGGATATGGATCTCCGAGATCATGCTCCAACAAACGCGAGTTGAGGCGGTCAAGCCCTATTACGCGCGCTTTTTGGAGACCGCGCCCGATATCAAATCGCTCGCAGAACTCTCCGAAGAAAAGCTGATGAAGCTTTGGGAGGGCTTGGGATATTACAGTCGAGCACGAAACCTGCAAAAGGCGGCACGCGTGGTGGTCGAAAACTACGGCGGCGTGATGCCCAAGACTTACGAGGAGCTCTTAAAGCTCCCGGGCATTGGCGAATACACCGCAGGTGCTGTGGCGTCTATTGCTTATGGAATTCGCGTTCCCGCGGTGGACGGCAACGTTTTGCGCGTTCTTGCTCGCGTGAGTGGAACAGATGCAGACATCACGCTCCCCGAAACCAAAAAAGAATTTCGAGAAAAGCTTTCCTCGGTTGTTCCCATCGAGGCAGGGGACTTTACCCAATCGCTCATCGAGCTTGGTGCAACCGTATGTGCCCCCAATCGCGAGCCGATGTGCGAGGTGTGTCCTTTGGCAAAATGCTGCGCTGCTTACCGAGAGGGAAGAACGCAACAAATTCCCGTGCGATCTCCTAAAAAGCCGAGACGTGTAGAGGAAAGAACGGTCTTTCTCATTCGCGACGGTGACCGCACGGCACTCTGCAAGCGTCCCAACAAAGGGCTGTTGTCGGGACTTTACGAACTCCCGAATATCGAGGGGCATCTATCCGAGGATGAGGTTCTCTCGCACTTGCGCTCGCTTGGTTTTGAACCTTTGCGCATTCAAAAAATAGAGAATGCCAAGCACATATTTACGCACATCGAGTGGCATATGATTGCCTATGACGTGCTCATTACTCCCGAATTTGACGGTTTGCACGGGCAGTCGGGTATGCTTCTCATCCCAAATGAGGAGCTGCATCAAAGCTATGCGATCCCTTCGGCATTTGGCGCATACGTTAAATATTTGTGACAGTTGTTTTATATCTTTGTCAGCGTCCCATCCAATCGGTAACCAAATAAACAAAAAGGAAAGTGGAAGTTATGAAACATATTTTCATCATTAACCCCGCAGCCGGCAAGGACAACTCCTTTGAGAACATCAAAAAGATTTTGGAATTGAAAAAGGTAGAGGTCGATTACGAGCTCTATGAAACGCAAGCACCGGGTGATGCAACGGCGTATATTCGCAAGTATTGTACCGAGCACCAAGAGCCCGTGCGCTTTTATGCCTGCGGCGGTGACGGAACGCTGAACGAGGTTGTCAACGGTGTGGTTGGCTTCCCGCACGCATCGATGGGCTGCTATCCTTGTGGCAGCGGAAACGATTTTGTCAAGTACTACGGCGGAAAAAAGGTGTTTTGGAATTTGGAAGAACTCCTGGATGCCCCCGAGGAATACATCGACTTGATGCGCGTTGGCAACAAATACGCCATCAACGCTACGCATTTTGGATTTGATTCTGCTGTAGCAGAAACGATGATGAAGGTGCGCCGCAAGAAGATCATCGGCGGTAACAATGCCTACACAACGGGTGTTGTTGTCGGTCTTTTCAAGGCAATGAAAAATCCCTGCAAGGTTACGGTGGATGGCGAATTGCTCAATCCCGCGGGAACGATCTTGCTCTGCACCATTGCCAACGGTCAATATGTGGGCGGTTCTTTCCGTTGCGCGCCGCGTTCTCTCGACAACGATGGGCTGCTGGAGGTCTGCCTTGTTAAGCCCCTTTCCCACCTAACTTTTATCAGTTTGATCAAATATTACACTGAAGGTACGCATCTCGATGACCCGCGTTTTGAGAAGTATCTCGAATACCGTCGCGGTAAAAAGATTGAGATTGATGCTCCCGAGGGCTTCATTTATTCCTTTGACGGAGAACTCATTCGTCAAAATCGCTTTACCGTTGAGGTTGTACCAAATGCCATCCGTTTTGCCGTCCCCAAGAGCGCGGTTTATCTGCCGGGTGACAAACACGTACCCAACTATACCAAGGAGAAAGAAATTGTTAATGTACTTTGAGTATCTTTACAACAGCGATACACAAGATATTGTTCACCGTGTGAGCAAATTGGCTGCTGCCGACGAGCCCGCACTGCGTGCACACTGTCAGGAGGTGTCCCGTCAAACGGACACCTCCTCTCTGTCCCTGCAAGCAGATTGTGTCACCAAAGTGAATGACACCCGTGCCGTGTTGTCGATAATAGCAAAAGAATTGGAAGAATTTTCGCACGTTCTTGCCGAGGGTGCAGGCGTGTTTCGCATACGGGATGGAAAGGCGGATTTTCCCGTGGTCTGTCGTGCCGTCATGCGCATTGAGGAGGAGCGGCTGCATCTTTTGGAGTGTATCACCGCCCTGACGGGGATGCGACGTAAGATTGCATCAAGTGTAGCAGAAGCCAACCGCGTACTGCATTTGTTGTCGGTTGCGGGGAGAGCCGTTCCCGAGGACGTGCGTGCGCATTATACCGCATTTACCGAGAATACAAAAGTCGCTTATGGACGCTTGACCGAACTTGATATCGCACTTCGTGAGGCGCAGGGCTTTTATATGACAATGGTGGAGAGCCATCTGCCTACCTTTATGGAGCGGCTTCGCACCGCCGCCGACTTCAATCACGCAGGCGAGGCACTTGATAGGGGAGCGATTCGTGCGCTGTGCTCCCAGCTTCAAATTTTGCTCTCTCGCACCCCAAATGTCTCTTTTTGACGGATATTGCGATGAAAAATTTTGAAAATGCGAAAGTTTTTTTATAATATATATTGATTCTTTATTGATTATGTGATACAATATATTCGAATAGAGCAGATATGGCAACCCATATTTTGCCAAATCAGGAAGTCGTCGGAAACACCGACAGAACGGGGGACAAGACCTTGAATTTTCAACAATTTTTTGCAATGTCATTGGGGCTCAGCGTAGAAAACATTTACTACATCGCCATCGCTGTGTTGGCGTGTGTTTTGGGCGCTGAAATCGCAGGCATCTGTATGCTCATCGGCAAGTTGCGCCGTACACGCAATGATGAAGCAGATGTGCAAAACGACGAATTTAACATGGGCGGAGGCGCTAACTATGCCATTGCCGCCATCTCCTTTGGTGCAGTCTCTGCTACGTTAGAGCTGGCCCTTTTGGTGCTGGCGATTGCTGCCGCAGTGGGTGCGTTTGTTCTTTGCGCTCTGTTGGCTGTTCTGTACGCCAAGGGGTATTTGCTCATTTCCGACAAGGTAGAAAAGAGCATCAAAGAACAACCCACAGTACCTGCCTATGCAGAGCAACAAGAAATTCACGATGAACCCGTGGAGGGTCAGGATGAAAACGGCAACGAAATCAACTTTGCCGATTACTTCGGGAACGATGATGACACGCAACAGGGACTTGACGGATTTTTGGCTGATGAGGAAGAGGATACCCCCGACACCACCGAAGAGACGGCTGTTGTTGCCGAGGATCCCAACACCTCTGTGGCAGAGTCCGGTCACACCATTGAGCGCACCATCATCACCGAGGGCGTTCCCGGACAAGCTCCTATTGTTGAAAAGCACATCATCGAAACCACTCGCGAGGTTATCAGAGAGACCAACACCACTACCGTTACCGAGGATAAGAACGCAAACCCCGTTACCGAGGAAATGCGCAAGGCGATTGACGAGCTCAAGCAGCTCGGCCTCCAACTCCGTATGGAGCGTGAGATCGCTGTGGCACATCCTGCACAGGAGAACGGTGAGGCGATTGACGCTGACGAAGAAGAACTCGACGAGCTGGATGCCGAGGACGAACTCGACGTAGAAGACGAGGCAGAAAGAGAAGCCGATGCAGAAGAGAACGATGACGAATACGAAAGCGATCTCTTTGGCAACGAACGCATCGTTGGTTTTGACGAAGAAACCGGTTGCTACATCATTGCTCGCTATCGCAAGAGCTGTGAGGCAAAGTTGATGCAGTCGCGTCCTGCTACCAAAAAGTATTACAGTGCTATCCGCAACGCGCTTATGGGCTATGAGGGCACCAAGGAGCGTATGAGTTGGAGCATCGATACCTACACAAACGATCGCACGCAAATTGCAAAAATCAACATCCGTCCTCGCACGCTCGATCTTTATCTTGCGCTTGAACCCTCCACGCTTGAGGATTCCGTCTATCGCGGACGCGACGTTGGCGGCAAGAAGAAATACGCAGAGACACCTTTCCTTTACAAGATCAACTCTCCTCGCAAGCTCACGCTTGCGCTGGAATTGGTACAACGTGCCTGCGAAGAGCAGGGACTCTCCCCCATCGATATCGAAGAGGTCAACTACGAAGAACAATATCCCTTTACCGAAACCGAAACACTGATTACCCGTGGTCTTATCCGTGAGTATCTGCGCGAGGAAAAGCCCGCGGCTACCTTTGAGCTTGATCCCGATCACGTACCGCAACTGGTACAGGAAGACGAAACCGTCATTCCCGCAAACGCAAACTTCACCTGGGAATTTGATAACGATCAACCCGAGGTAGAAGAAGTTATCGAAGAAGTTGTCGAAGAAGAACCCGTGGTAGAAGAAGTCGTTGTCGAGGAGCCCGCTCCCGCCGTACCCGTATCGGGAACGACCACCACAACCACCACCCACGAGACCATCCGCACCACCGAGCGCCACTACACCGAGCGTTACTACAGCACGGGTGCACAAGCCGAGGCAACCGAAGAGACTCGCACCATCGAGGTTCTTCCCGAGCCCACCGCTCAGCCCATTGAGGCCGAGGCAGAGGAAGCTATCCCCGAGGTTGCGGACGAGCCCACCATCGAGGAAGCACCTGTTGAGGAAACTGTAGAAGAAATCGAAGAAGCTGTAGAAGAGGTCTCCGAAGAAACCGACGAGGTACAAAGCTCTGTAGCGGCTCTGTTTGGCGATGACGTCAACCAAGAGGACGAGCCCCCCCAGGATGAGCCCACTTTCGTAGCCGTTGAAGAAGCGGTTGAAGAGATCGTCGAAGAAGAAATCGTCGAGGAAGTTTACGAGGAAGAACCCATCGAAGAGCCCGAGGAAGTCTTGGAAGAAGTAGTAGAAGAAATCGTGGAAGAAATCGAGGAAGAAATCGAAGAAGAACCCGTAGAGGAAATCGAGGAAGAAATCGTCGAGGAAATCGTCGAAGAATACTACGAAGAAGAACCCGAAGAAGAAATTGAAGAAGAATATTATGAGGAAGTCGTAGAGGAATACTACGGGGAAGAGCCCGAGGCAGAGGGCGAGGAAGAGTACCACGAAGAAGTTGTAGAAGAGTACTACGAAGAAGAGCCCGAGGCAGAGGAAGAAGAATACTACGAAGAAGTTGTAGAAGAATACTACGAAGAAGAACCTCAAGAGGAGCTCGAAGAGGAGTATTACGAGGAAGAAATCGCAGAAGAGGAATATTACGACGAGGAAGAAATCGAGGAAGAAGTTGAAGAAGAAACCGTTGAGGAAGAGGTAGAGGAAGAAGTGGTTGAAGAAGAACCCGCTCCCCAACCCGTGAGCGATGTTGTCCTTTTGGATGTATGTCTGTTTGATGATTACTTCGATAACGGTGCCATCGTCAACCTCGAAACCCTCAAGCAAGTCGGTCTTGCACACGAGGGCGCAACACGCCTCAAGGTTTATGCAAGCGGTGCGCTCAAGGGACAATTCACCGTTGAAGCAAACCACTTTACACTTGATGCAATCAAAGCCATCAGCGATGCCGACGGCGATTCCATTATGATTCGATGAGAGGAGGAGTACAAAAATGAAAAAACAAGTTAAAAATCAAATTTTCAAATCCGTACTGCTTCTGTTGTCGGTTGCGTTGTTGGTTGTTGGTTCTGCAATTGGTATTTTGGCAAACACTCCGATCACCAAGGAGTTAACCATAACCTTTGATGCCGATGTTGAAGAATGTATTGTTTATGTCAAAGACAATCCCGAAGCCGAATGGGAGGAGTATCAAACGGTTGAGGAAAGCGGCACTGTAGTTTCTGTTCCCTACAACAAGAACGTAAAGCTTACGGTGGTTCCCGCTATTGGCAAGTGGCCTCTTATCATTGTAGAAGGTGAAACTATCAGCACCCTACAGGGTAATAGCGTGTCTTGGAATCCTTTTAAGGAATCTGCATCCGTTTCTATCACTTGTACCGATAGAACATATGTTATCCACGCGTTGAACTACGACCAAAAAGAAGATATCGAGTATTCAACCGTTGAGGGAAGCAAATACACCATTGACCAATTGACACACGGAGTTGTCACTTATCAATATGGCACCGAACCCCTGACAGAACTTCCTACCGTTCAAAAAGAGGACTACACATTCCATGGTTGGAAAATCAAAATGGGTGAGGGGCCCAATGATTTCTTAACGATTAAAGCGGATGAGAATGGTAAATATTACATTCCCAACGATTTAACGCGCACTGCGTATTTTGATGCGAATAATTTTGATGCAAATCGCGGTACCATTTTCGTTTACCCCGATATGCGTGGTGTAGAGTACCCTATCTATCGTGAAGATAGAGTTTACGATAGCAATAGCAGTAATCATCTTGGTGATAAGCTGTTTGGTGCAATCGAGCAATCGGCTGTTGTAAATACCGAAATCTTTGCCGACGCAGAACTCTTTTGGTGGGATGATAAAGAACTGGGGGGCTATAAGCAATACCCGGGTTATCTTATGATGGATTTTCCTGAAATCGAGGAGTATAAAGGTTGGATTGTAGGAGACAATGAAACCGCAGGTAATAAATACTATAACACGGTTTATCGTTTCTATAAGCCCATTCCATATCAGCTGACATACGATTTGAACGATAACGGTGATGTGACATATAGCCCAACCGGCACATACACCTATGCAAATCCTACTCCCATTGCAGCTCCCTCGCGTAGAGGTTATGATTTCTTGGGTTGGCAAGTAGCCATTTACAATGCAGCAGAGGACAAGTGGATCAATCCTCTTGGCAAAGATGAGCTCGGCAATGAAAAATTGACCGGAATCGACTTTGTATTGGGTGACGGAAATGCGACCTTTGACGAAAATGGTCGATATGATCCCAATGCCATCTTTGCTTCCGATGCACAAGAGGGCGGCAAATATGAAATTCGTCTGACGGCCCAATGGAAAGCCAAAACCTACACCATCACCTACCCGTGGGGTGAGGGCGTTCTTGTTCAAAACGAGGCAGAGCTTCCCAAAGAATTCACCTTTGATGCTACCTGCTTTATTCCCAATCCCTATCGTCCGGGTTATTCCTTCAACGGTTGGGAAATGACCTATACCGACAACAACTCTCCTGCCGATCCTACCGGCTTGACCGAGGCGGAGGATAAGAGCGGATATCATTTGAATTGTTCTACGTATGTAGCACACATAACCCTCACCGCAAAATGGGTGGCTGAATCCTACAAAGCAGAGTTGAATGTTGACGGAACAATCGTTGGCAATGGTTTTGACGTCACCTACGATGAAAAATTGCCTGTCGAATCGGTTGACGTTCCGGTAAAGTATGGTCACAACTTTATGGGTTATTTCAGCGCTCCCAATGGCGAGGAGGGCGAGAAGTATTTCGATGCAAACGGTAACTGTGCTGTTGAAAACTGGGGCCTTGATGGCGAAAACGGCGGCACCATTACGCTCTATGCGCATTGGGAACGCAAACACATTTCCGTTACTGTTTCCCCCCTTGAAAAGGTTCCTGAAGGTGTTGAAATTACCATTTATGGTGAAGGGAACACACCCGAAGCTCCTAATGAGTTCCTTTTTGGTACCGAGTTCTATGTAGAGATCAAACTGCCCGATGGCTTTAAGATTGTTGAGTGGAACGGTGTACTCCTCAATGAGGTACATGACGATAACATCTTTAGATCCGCTCCCCAACGCATTGAAACCGAAGATGCGATTGTTTTGAGCGCAATGGCGCGTCCAGATGCTCCCAAGATTGGAGTTGGTGAGGATGTTGAGCCCATCATTGTTGAGTCTGATCACTCTATCAGAGTAAAATTCTCCAATGCAGAGGTAGCCGGCCGTTACGAAGTTGCTATCTCTCGCGACAAGGACGTTGCCGGCCAATGGCAACAGATTCCCAATGGAGAGACTTCGTATCTCTTTACCGAGCTCGATCCCGGTACTATTTACTATGTGTTTATCCGTTTGAAGGAAACCGAAAACACGCACAGCGGTATTCCTGCCGTTGAGGACGAGCTTACCAGATACAACGCGTATGTAAATGAGACCATCAACAAATTGAACGGAATGTTCAAAGACGGCGACGGTAACGTTACCAAAGCGCTGATTCAAAATGCTGTCAACAAAATTGAAGAACTGAGAAATGCCACAACGCTGCCCACCGATTTCTACGAACAAATTGAAAAATTGGTAGATGAAGTAGAGGCAACTATCGGTTTTGCAAGATTTAAGGATTCCAAAATTGCCGCGCTGGAAGCGTTCCTTACCGATTGTTTTAAGTCCGGTTCGTTCAGCGAGTCTAACAAAGATCTGCTCAGCGCGCTTTGCGAAGCAGCGGTTGCGGATATTTCCACGGCTGATACCGAAGCCGCTGTGAATGAAATCTATAATACCGCAAGAGCGGCTATGGAAGAGGTTCCTGTAACATATCTCTATGACGCAAGCAATATGATGCAGCTGACAAGTCTTTCCGGTTTGAAGCAGGGCAGCGGTATTGTTCTGAGTTCTATCGAGGATGTCAAGGCATTGCGTCGTGCCATCAGCGATGCTATTGCGCAGGGCCACATCACTGCATACTCTTCTATCACTATCGAGGAAGCCAAAGAGCTTCTCCGCGCACTCGATACGGTTAGTGCGTATAACTTCTATTTGATTAACGTACAACCCGACGGCGCAGATAGCTTTACCTTTACAATGACCATTCCCGAATCTCTTGCAGGACGCACCGGCTTGCAGGTTGCTTACTACAATGCAGCCACCGGTGTGATAGAGCTGCTCGAGACCACTCGCGAGGGCAATACGCTGATCTTCCGCGCAAAGCAGGTAGCTGACTTTGTGATTATGGCAGATCCCGTTATCAATCTCACGGGTGTAATTGCCGCTCTTGGCGTTATCGTGCTTTGCCAGCTCATTGCTATCGCACTCGTGCTTGTCAGCCGCAACAACGCAAAAAATGCGGTACAGCACGCAAGTGTAGCTCTGCCGATGTTCCTTACGGTTCACTTCCTGCCTGTAAACGCTGAGCTAATTGCGTGTGTTTTGGGCATTGCAGTACTTCTCTTGCAGGTTGTGCTGATGTGGTTGTTGCTCTCCTCGAATATGATTCGTATCTTTAGAACCAAAAAAGCGAAGTCCGAGCCCGAAGAGGTCACTACCGTTGTGCGTGAGGAGGATCTCGAAGAAAATCCCACCGACGTATTTGACGAAGAAGAAACAACCGACGAAGAACAAATCGACGACGCGCAAGTCGATGAAAAATTCATCGAGGATGGCGAGAGCGACGAGGAGTTTATCGATGATGAAAATGCTGAAGAATTCTCGGATGAAGAGTCCGAAAAGGACGTAGTCGAGGACGAAGCGGCAGAGGAAACGTTCGCCGAGGAAACATTCGACGAAGAGGCCGAGGAGGTCTATGACGACGAAGAGTTTATCGAGCGCGCCCCCGACCCCTATTATTCATTGGACGAGGAGAATGTATATGAGTTTGATGAGGAAGAAACCGAGCGCGTATCGGATGCGGAAGAAGCAGATACAGAGACTGAAGAGGAGGGAAATGATACAGACCCCCTTGATGGAGTCTTTGGAGAAGGAGACGTACAAGACGGCTACGACGGAGATGAAGCAGGAAGTCCGCGATATGAGGGCTCGTACGAATACACCGACGAAGCTGGAGATGAAGCGTCTGCCGCATATACAGAGGCCGAAGATGCTGACCGAACAGAGGAAGAAGGTCAGGGAACGGTTGATCCAAAAGCATATATCGTAAACGATGAAGAAGAACTCTCCGACGAGGAAGAAATGTATCGCTACGATGAATAACAAATAACAATTTTGGCGGTCTGCAAATTTGCAGACCGCCA
>JAZSFM010000092.1:0-14976 GCA_045532215.1 Eubacteriales bacterium
TCAAATTGGGAACGCGGAAATTCTATGCCGGACATTTCGAAATTACCGGAAATAGCTGAACTGTTTCAAGTTTCAATTGATGAAATACTTGGTAAAAGAAATCCTATTTTAAAGGGAGTAGCAAATGGAGAAAAAGTAGTATTAACCAATCACTTGGTAGCCGATGTTGACGAGGCTGCTACCTTGATGAAACCGCAACAAATTAAGGAAATGATAGATTATTCTGAATTTAACCCCAAAGTTATATCAGCGTTACTTCCTTTTTTGGATAGTGAGTATGTTGAAGAGCTGATGAATAAGTGCAAAGATGCAGGTAAAAGCATAGCAGTCTTTTTGCCTTTTTTAAGCGAAGAAAGGATAGATGAATTAGCCGAGGAAGCTAATACAAATGGTGAATCTTTTATGATGTTTCTTCCTTTTATGAGCGAAGAAAATCTAAGAAAACTGGCTTATGAGGCATTTGATAGAGGTGGATTAAAGGAAGCATCACCATTTTTTCCTTTTATGCAAGATAAAGATTTGAAAAATTTAGCAGAAAAATCAATCACATTAGATTAAGAGAAAATTTATTTAAAATCTCGAATTTTCAGTCCCGTTGTATTCGTGCCATTAAGTTCAAAACGCCCAAAAAATTCCGTACACGCAAGTGTGCGGAATTTTTACTTATTACCTCTTCACTCTTCACTTTTCACTAAATTGGCGTGTACGGAATTTTAAGTAAGAGGTAATAGTGAATAGTGAAAAAGTATGGTTGATTTGCTTCGCAAATCTTCTTTTTTACTTTTTAATAAGTTGCATTTTTGTACTATGACCCCAACGGAAAGCACGCCAATCGGCGTGCTTTTTTCGTTGGCTCCCCCTCCTGTACCCGAACGCTCCACCCTGCGCGCCGAAGGCGCGAAAGGGGGCAGAATTTCCTTTGAAATTCTGCCGACGAGAGCCGTAAGGCTCGAAGTTTGTCGCATGGTTCGATGTCCAAAAACGTGCAAGCACGTTAGGGGGAGCCAACAAGAAAAGAGATCACCAAAGGTGGTCTCTTTTCTTGTTTTCTCTTTTTTCCCGCTGTCCTCGCCCCAGCGACACCCATTTGCAACAGTTAGCTCCAACGTGGTTGGAACTGACGGGGAGAATTGCTATTGCAATTCTCCTCAATTTGACGCGGCAGCGGCAAATTTGTTATTACAGGGTGTCGCTGTAAGAATTTTTCTTTTTTTGCAGACTTTCTCCATTCCCAAACACCCCACTCACTCCCCCCCTGTCACTCAATGACATCCCCCGCGCATCCCTAAGGGGGTAGCAAGAAAGAAGCATTGCTTTTTTGAGATGCGCTGTGGCTTTCTTTTTTATCTGCTCTTCAATTTTTCACATCTCCGCATAAATTTTTATGTGTTCGGGCTTGTAAAAAGAGCACTGCCATGCTAAAATAAAAGCAGAAACAAGAAAGGAGAATGATATGAAAAAAGTGATTTCGTGGGTGCTTTTTATATTGACGATTGCCATCTTTTTGTTTGATATATATTTTGCAGTTGCGGGTGCGATAGATGTTAAGCTTCATTTTGAAGAGATTGTGGCAGAAGGCGGCAGCGGCGTTGATTTTTTTGGCGTTGGGGTAGAAATTCTGGCAATGGGGATTGTTTTGCTTACCTTTGTGGGATTGATTTTTGCGGCTTTTTCTTTAAAATTCGCGCAAAAGCGCGTTATAAAAATCATAACTGTCGCGATTTCTTTTTTGTTCCTTTTTGTTCCGTTCTTTTCCTATGTGATTTATTTGTTTATCGCATAAAAAAGCAGACCATTATGGTCTGCTTTTTTTATACTATTTTAATCTCACAAAATCACCGTCATCATGGAGTGAGGTTGCATCACGAGCTTGGTGCAAACGTCGTTGTGTCTTACAACGGCAGGGAGCTCGCGGTGAGAGGTGCTCATCATAACGAGAACGATACTGCCGTCGGGGTTTTTGAAAGCGACGGTGTAGATATTTTCGCAATACCTTGTGGTGGCAATGCGTACGGCTCCGCGTTGAACAAACTTGGAGAAGTGTCCAATGTAGTAGTAAATAGGAGTGAAAACAAGCTCCTTGGTTTCGGTGTTGTAAAGAATGGGAGCGTGACAACCTGCCGCCTTGTCCTCAAAAACAACGCCTGCAACTGCGGTGGTTCCTGCGGAACGGTTGTGGAAAGGGCCGCCTTTTTCGCTCAGGAGCAAGTTCCAGTCGCACAGACCTGCGGTAAAGTTGTTAAAGTCTCCGCAAAGCTCCTTGCCGTATCTTTCGGCAAGAGAGATGGGGTCTTCGTTTATTGAGCCGCAGTTCTCGGTGCTGAGCAAAACCTTGCCAAACTTTTCGTGCACAAGGCGCATGCCGTCAAAGTGGTTGCCTGAATACCAGTGGTGACCAACCGCCCAAACGCGATCCTCAACCGCTTTGGAAGAGAAAATCTTTTTGGTACGGTCATAAACGCGCTCTTTGTTATGGTCCCAAATGATGATTTTGATATCGGAGAGACCTTCGTCGTCAAGAACAGGGGAGAGATATTTTTCGATGAATTCGCGCTCATCGTCGGGGGAGTAATAGCAGCTCTCCCAGGATTGGCGCGCGATGGGCTCGTTTTGAACCGAGATGGCGGAAATGGTGATGCCTTCCTCTGCCATCGCCTTGATGTACTTGGCATAGTATCTTGCCCAGCACTCCTTGTATTCTTCCTTTAAAGAGCCGCCGCGGAAGACACTTTCGTTATCCTTCATAAAAGCGGGGGGACTCCAAGGAGATGCGAACAGGATGAGTTCATCTTGGCAATATTGCATAGCATCCTTGATAAAGGGGATGATATATTTTTTGTCGCGCTCGATTGAAAAGGTTTTCAGCTCCTTGTCGCCGCTTTCCACATAGGAGTAAACGTCAAGCGAGAAGTCGCAGGAGTTGATGTGCGTTCTGCCAAAGTTGTAGCCGATGCCGTTCTCACGGGAAAAATAACGCTCCAAAAAGAGCTTTTTCTGCTCGTCGGTGAGCTGCGCATAATTGTAAGCCGCCGACTCAGTAAAAGCGCCGCCAAATCCCAAAATGCTTTGATATTCAAACTCGTCAAAGACGTTGATAACGCCCATTTCGGTTCTTTCGGGCGCATTGCCTTCTTCAACGGTTGTTTCTTGAAAATAGAGGTTTTCCGACGGAACGGATGTAAAAATCTTCATAAGCTTGCTCCTTTTGTGTTTGCTTTTCAACACCATATTAGCATAAACGGGCGAAAAAGTCAATACAAAACCTCAAATTTGTTGCCAAGCAACGCAAAAAAGACGGTACGAACAACCCCTTGGGCTCACCTGTTATCTCTACTTCATTTTTTCTTGCCTGAAAATCAGTTTTTTGTTATCTGTGCTTGTAAATAGGAGAAAAATATGATATAATAGGGAACAGAACAACAGTGTATTTCGATTCTCGAAAGGGATGGCGAGTCGTCATCTTTTCACTCACGGTTAGCGTATTCGCTGCACAAGCCCTACAAAAGTCTTTCCGACACGCGAGCGTCTCGGGACTTTTGCCGCGGTCTTGTTCCACTCAGTCGAAATGCTCGACGAAGTGATACAAGGCGATGCCTTGTAGTACTACGTCTGCGCGTTTCGCCATACAAATTGGTGTTGTTCTAATCATCGGGAAAGGAGAGTAGCGATATGATCGTTTACAAGGAACTGGCGTCCATTGAGCGTGACTTGGGATTTTCGGCAAAGACACTTTACGGACTCAGCAATCATCTCGAAAAGCATTATCACAACGTCCTCATTCCAAAGCGTGATGGAAGCAAACGAAAGCTCTCCGTTCCCGATTTGATTTTAAAAAGAGTACAAAAATCCATAGCAGATAACATTTTGGTGCAATATCCTGTTTCAAACTATGCAAAGGCATACAAGGTTGGGGGGAGCGTTCAACACAACGCGCAACCGCATGTGGGCAAAAAGAAGATTTTGAAATTGGATATAGAAGGATTTTTCGATCACATCCTGTATTCTCAAGTCAAAAACACCGTTTTTTGCAAAGAGAAATTCGCAGAACCCATTCGCGTTCTTTTAACCATGCTTTGTTATTACAAAGAGTCGCTGCCGCAAGGCGCGCCTACCTCTCCTGCGATTACCAACATCATTATGTATGATTTTGATGAGGCCGTCGGTGCGTTTTGCAACGATCGGGGAATCTCCTACACGAGATACTGCGACGATATGACCTTTTCTGGAGATTTTGACGAGAAGGAAGTCATCGCGTTTGTAAAAGGAGAACTTTGCAAGCTTGGCCTGTTTTTGAAAAATCGCAAAACAGCAGTTGTTCCTGCAAGCAAGCGCCAAACGGTAACGGGCATCGTGGTCAATGAAAAACTCAATATTACAAAGGAATATAAAAAGAAGATCCGCCAAGAGATGTACTACATTCAAAAGTTCGGCATTGACGAGCATCTGACGAGACTTGGCGTGTCGGATAAACGGGGATACCTTCTTTCCCTTATGGGACGCATCTCTTTTGTGCTGCAAACAAGCCCGAATGATCGCGAGTTTTCGAAGTACAAAAGTGTGCTTGATTCAAGTCGTTTTTAATGGGCAGACCGCTTCGGCGGTCTGTTTTTATCTCTTTTTCAACATTTATCATCTGTCCATAAATTTTGCGCTTTTCCCCTTGCAATTTGTGCGGGGCTATGCTAAAATAAAAACAGAATTACAACAAAGGGGGAAGTTGAAAAAATGAAGAAAAAAATTGCGTTTTGGCTTTGTGTTTTGCTTGTTTTGCCAATGGCACTGTTGGGGTGCGATAGCAACAAGAACGGTGATGCCGTCACAACGCCCGAGAGTACACCGATCAGCACCACACCGTCCGACAATCCGCCCACAGATACACCTGTTGAGACCGACGAGGCGTGCTACAACCGTGCGCTCGCTCTTTTGAATGATGGCAAAATCGAAGAAGCTTACAACGTCTTTTTGACGATCAAAAATTATGCCGACGTTCCCGAGTATCTGTCTTATTTTGTTTTCAGGGCGGAGGAGCATACTTATCAAACTTTTGATCCCCAATACGGCACGCACTCTATTTACCGTTATCAGTACGATGAATGTGGCAGAAGTACTATCACCGAGTTTTTGAACGCCAAAAGCGGCGGTACTGTTGTTTATTTCAATCAATACGATGCAAACGGCCTTCTTGTTCAAACGGGAAATATCAATGCTGATGGCACTACTTATGGTGTAACTACTTACGAATATGACGAAAAGGGCAGACCGATTCGACAAGAAGGTCCGTTGGGGATTCTTGGCGGTGTAACCGTTTTGGAATATGACGAGGATGGAAACATCATAAAGGTAATAGGACCCGAGGAGGATGTTTGCGAGCGAATATACGACGCCGACGGGAATATAATAGAGGAACTTTATAAAAACGCACGCGGTGATATGCGAAAGACTGTCTATGAATACAATTCCCACGGAGACCTTGTAAAAAGAACTACTCAAAACGAGGTGGATGTTTACGAGTATGAGTACGACGAGCAAGGAAACAAAACAAAATTTGTATATGACGGCGGTTGGTACGAATGGGAGTATGACGACAATGGTAACGAAATCAAATACACAAGCTACCATGGCGCAAATGATTTTGTCATTTTTTACTACACGTATGACGAAAACGGCAACATGACCGAGTATCGCCGCGAGGATGAGACCGGTATTACGGGTTATATGTATACCACCTACGATGCTTACGGAAACGAGCTGGAACGAAGAAATACAGATAAAAATGGAACTATCACGTCACTGAGCATCTACAAGGGCTACAAGCTTTACTACAATCCCAATCCGCAAAAGCCGCTCCCCGAGGAGATGGTAGGCAAGGGATAAAAGACAAGAAGGGGGAAAGAGAAAAATGAAAAAACTGTTCACGTTAAGTTTATGTGTACTGTTGGCTTTGTCAATGGTACTCTCGGGCTGTAACTTTTTCAAAACACCCGAGAACACATCCGCAACCGAGGGTAACACCGATACCACCCCCGAAACACCAACTACCGAAAACACCACACCCATCGAAAATACGCCGCAGGATACACCTATCGAGAGCGACGAAGATTTATACAATCGCGCCATCGCGCTTTTGGAAGAGAAGAAGATCGAAGAAGCTTACGCTATCTTTTTAACCATCGAGGACTACGCCGACGTGAGCGAATATCTCTCTCGTTTTTCTTACAAATACACCACCAAAATTGTATTAAATAATTACCCCAACAAAAGTGAAGTTGGTGTGGTTGTTGCTTTTTACGATCAATACGGCAAGCCACTAGAAGAACTTTATTGCCATCCGGACAAGTCGCGTGACGATCGATTTTCCTACCAATATGACGAAAATCAAAATTTGGTGAAATATACTTCCAACGATGAGTATGGCGAACATAGCATAGTGTATGGATATGATGAAGCAAACAGACCCATCTGGAGACTTTCGGATGAAGGGCTTTCAACTGTGGAATATGACAGTGCCGGCAACGTCATCAAACGCGTTAGTGAATACACGGGAACAACTGCGGAATACGAATACGATTCCAACAACAATCTCATCAAAACAACGTATAGCAATGATGGAGAAACGACTCTGATCGAATACAATGAATATAACGAGAAAGGCGAGCTCATCAAAAAAACGCAGGATCTTTGCCCAGGGCAAACTGTTACCACTTACACGTATGACGAAAACGGCAATTTGCTTGTATGTGATAAGGTGCAAGACAATGGTCTTAACAGTCGAGACGAGCACGAATACGATCAGTATGGCAACTGTACCAAGTCAACTTATCATTCGGCGTGGGATGATACCTATACCTGCTACTATCGGGAATATGACGAGCAGGGAAATATAACCAAAGAAACTCACGAGCGGTCGGACGGTAGCATCGATTACGTTTATCATTATACATACGATCAAAAAGGGAATTGTATCAAAAAGGTCTACGAAAAAAAGGACGGAGAGGTCTATGAAACCGTTCAAGAGTACGATGCAAACGGCAATTTATTAAAGGTGGCAACCGAGTCATATATCATCGAATATTCCGGCTGGCGACTGTACTACAACCCTTATCCCGTCATGATAGACGGATTGAATCAATTTATCGGCAAATAACCAACACCCCCGATGCCAAGCATCGGGGGATTTTTTTCTATCAAAAACGCATATACGTACGCAAAAAACGCAAAAAAATGCTTTTCTTCTCTTAAAAATCCGTCCTCTCGCCAAAAAGTTAACACAATAGTCTTGATTTTGCACTTGTTATAGTATATAATTAACTATGTATATAAAATGGTGGAGTGTTTCTTGCCGAAGGGAGAATAGCGTGAAAGTTTTGTAAGCAAAAAGCCAAGGTTTACCACTTTCACGCACAAGACTCCCTAAAAATGGGAGCCAACCCATTTTTGTCGCAAGCGACACGGGAATTTCACCATCGTTTTGTACCGCCGCAGAGCGGGAGAATGGAGAATAGTATGAACAGAGTCAGCAAACACAATTATTATTTGGATATTGCCCAAACGGTTGCCGAGCGTTCCACCTGCTTGCGCAAAAAGTACGGTGCCATCATCGTTAAGAATGATTCCATCATTTCCACGGGTTATAATGGCGCTCCCAGAGGACGCAAAAATTGCTCCGATGTTGGCAGTTGTATGCGCGATAAACTCAATATTCCGCGCGGTGAGAGATACGAACTTTGCCGCTCGGTGCACGCTGAGGCCAATGCCATTATCGCCGCATCTCGCGATCAAATGCTGGGCGCTACCTTGTATATGGTCAGTGTCAACGCCAAAACAGGTGAGCTTGAACCGGGCACGTCCTCTTGTATGATGTGCAAGCGTCAGGTCATCAATGCCGGCATCGCGACGGTTGTTATTCGCGACGACAAAGAAAACTTCCGCGTAATCGACGTCAACGATTGGATCGAAAATGACGATTCTCTCAGTGGCGTATTTGGATATTGAGTGAGGAATTTATGAAAAAAACACTTTCTACAGCGCTTTTGTGTGCTATTCTCGTCCTTTCTTGCCTTTTGACTGCCTGCCGCGCACCGGCACTCAAAAAAGAGGATGACGGCGGCTTCCGCAATCCCAAAACCGACATTGTTTATTATCCTGCCTCTTCCAATTATCGTGCCAATCCTTACGGAAAGGATCCTTATGCAAGGATCAAAGTAAACGAGGAGACAGAGGGCTTTCAGCTTTATGAAATTGAAGATCTTGATCCCGAGGTTTATTTGGTTAGCAATGCTTTTGTGGTTTACTGTGCCGATGGTGCAATGTTGCCCAAATTGAGCAATTTCACTTGTGATCGCGTTGGTATTTACGATACGCAGGTTTCTTCTAACGACGGTAACATCACCGATTTACAGATGATTGCCGAACTCAAAAAACTGCACCAAAGTGAGGTTTTTATTGCAAGAGAAAATATAACCATTTACGGCTTGATCAATGAGGATTTAACCGACGATTGGTATGACCTGCACTTTATGGGGAGCGGAGAATACAAGGGGATTTATTATCAACTCAAATATATTGTTTACTCCCATGATATCATCATTACCGAAATCGTTGAGGATCCCGACAATTTTGTAGATGTTTACCCCGGTGTCCCTTATGAATTGATGTGGGAAACTTACGACAATGAGGAATATTACGTTGTCAAATACAATTTTGGCAAGGAGATCATGCACGACGAAATTACGGGAAATTGTTATAGAATTGAAACATCCTTGTTGCCCTACATTACTCCCGTGGAAGATACAACTACAGGGGAAGCACAATGACAGTTGAAAAATTAGCTGTCGAACATTTGGAACAGATTGCAGAGTTAGAACAACTTTGCTTTGCTGACCCGTGGAGTGAAAAAGCATTGGAGCTTCTCGTCGCTGATGGAGCTTACGGTGCTGTTTGCTTGCAAGATGGGTGTGTTATTGCTTATGGTGGTGTTTTGTGGGCACCCGGTGAAGGGCAGATCACAAACATTGCTACTCACCCGAACGCACGCCGCCAAGGCATGGGGGCGGCAATATTGGAGCATCTCATCACAGAGGCGAGGTCTCGCGCTTGCGAGCAGCTCTCGCTTGAAGCGCGTGTGTCCAACACTCCTGCCATTACGCTTTATGAGCGTTACGGTTTTGTTAAAATGGGACTTCGACGTGGATTTTACAAACATCCAACCGAAGATGCCTATGTAATGTGTTTGTCGCTTGACAACACAAAAATCTGAACAGAGGACGAATTTTATGTATATCTTGGGAATCGAAAGCTCCTGCGACGAGACCTCGGCATCTGTGGTAGAGATGGGGGAGGGCGTGCGCGCCATTCGCTCCAACATCGTGGCATCGCAAATTGAGGTGCATCGCGTCTATGGAGGTGTTGTGCCGGAGATCGCAAGCCGTGCACACATCGAGGCCATCTCGAGCATTACCTACCAAGCATTAGAGAAAGCAGGTGTTAAGCTTTCACAAATCAATGCCATTGCTGTTACCGCCTTTCCGGGGCTCATCGGTGCACTTTTGGTAGGTGTCAACTTTGCAAAATCCTTGGCTTATGCCAACAAAATACCGCTTGTAGCCGTCAATCACATTCACGGTCACGTGGCGGCGGCGTATCTTTCCAATCCCGAACTCAAGCCGCCTTATTTGGCGCTTGTTGTTTCGGGCGGACACACCGCTTTCTATCGTGTGGATGAGGAAACTACCCTCGAGGAGATTGGCGGAACGCGTGATGATGCAGCAGGCGAGGCGTCTGATAAAATCGGTCGCGTAATCGGGCTTCCGTATCCCGGCGGTGCGGCACTTGATAAGCTTGCCTATGAGGGCGATGCAAGGGCGATCACCTTGCCGTCTCCCGCACTCTCGGGGGATACGTTGGATTTCTCTTTCAGCGGCATCAAAACGGCAACGCTAAATTATCTTAACAGTATGACGCAAAAGGGGGAGCCAATCAACACGGCAAACGTGGCGGCGGCTTACACCGATAAAATCGTTAAGGCAATCGTGCAAAAGACAGAGCTTGCACTCGAGAAGAGTGGAATGAAAACGCTCGTTTTGGCAGGTGGTGTTGCTGCAAATTCGCACCTGCGTGTGGCACTGGAAGCGATGTGCAAAAAGCGCGGAATTCAACTCTGCATGCCCGAGAAATCTCTGTGCGGAGACAACGCAGCAATGATTGCGGCGGCTGGCTATTTTGCCTACAAAAAGGGCATTTTTGCCGACACTTCGCTCAATGCCTCTGCATCCGATGACGGCTTATAAGAGAGCAGAAAAAAATTATAAAAAATCAAATTCGTCACTTTGAACGAAATTTTCAAAAAATATGAGTTTTCCACTTTTCCACAAGAGTTTTCCACAGGTTGTGGGAAGGTGATTGAGGCGAAACATTTTGCTTTACAAGGTTATATAAAAATCACCAAAAAGCAGAATTTTTGGCTAAAATTGTGGAAAAGTATGTGGATGTTGTTGGAAACTGGTAAAAAAATCCATTGTGGAAAACTTTTTTCGATGTTATTCGACACGCCTCGACCGCCTCTTTTGGATTGGTCACAATGAACAAATCAGCAAAAAAATGCCGTTTGGCGGCTGTCCTGTGCGGACAGGGAAGGGATCGGGTTATGACAGATTTTAAGCAAAATATGAATATAGAAAGCAAACCGGAGGAAATCGATCGCCCGTTTGTTTCTCCTGCAGTTATTCGCCGTTTGCCACGCTATTTTCGTTACTTGCGCGAGCTTTTGCGCGAGGGAAAAACGCGTATCAGCTCAGGTGAGCTTTCGGCGCGTATGCAGGTCACCGCATCGCAGATCCGTCAGGATCTCAACTGCTTTGGTGGCTTTGGTCAACAGGGCTATGGATATAACGTCAGCTACCTCTATTCCAAAATTGCAGACCTTCTGGGGGTGAGCATGGGATTGCAGGCAATCATCGTCGGCGCGGGCGACCTCGGTCGTGCCCTTGTGCGTTCTACTATGTTTGAAAAACGCGGGCTTGATATCATTGCACTTTTTGATGTGGATCCTGACCTGATCGGCAAAGAATTCGGTGGCATCAAGGTTCACGATATGAAGGAACTCGAAGATTTTTGCACCGAGCACACAGTCGATATGGCGGTTCTCACCCTTCCAAAGGAAAAAGCCGAGGAAGAATCCACACGCCTCTTGAATCTTGGCGTTGAGGGCTTTTGGAATTTTACGGGTAAAGAACTCTCTCACCTGCCCGACAGTGCTGTGGTAGAAAACGTACATCTTGGAGACTCTTTGATGAGCTTGAATTACGAACTCTGTCGCCGCAAGAGCGAAAAAGACAAAAAACGGATAAAGGAGTAAGACAATGAAGTTGAATTTTGGACAAGAAGTTTTGGTCTTGCCCGCAACCGTCCTTTCGCATTTAGATGCGGCAACACCCGAGCAGATTCGCGTTCTGCTTTGGTTGGCATCCGACCTCTCGCTTTCCACCAAGCATAAGCAACTGGCAAAGCTTGCGGGCTGCGATGCTGCCACCGCGCGTGATGCCGTCAGCTTTTGGTGTGCTTGCGGTATTATGGGTGAGGCAGGGGAGAGTGCCGTTCCCGCAATGGCATCTATTCCTGCAGAAACTCCCACAAAAAAGAAATTGCAACGTGCCGACGAATTGCCCAACTATACATCGGTCGAACTTGCCGAACTTTTGGAAGCGCGTGCGAGTGTGCGTGTGCTGATTGATGAGGCACAACGAATTCTTGGCAAGATGTTCAACCCCAGCGATGTCAATATTATGGTGGGGATGCTCGACTACCTCGGTATGAACGAGGCATGTATCCTGCTGCTTTTAGCGCATTGCAAGCGCATTGGTAAGAGCAATTTGCGCGCCATTGAAAAATACGCCTATACGCTTATCGATAAGGGCATCAACGATGTAGAGGCGATGGAAGAAGAAATTTGTCATGTGGAGGCAATGCACACCTTTGAGGGTGAGGTGCGCGCGTTGTTTGGTATGAAGAGCCGCGCGCTGACAAGCAAGGAGAGCAAAATGCTTTCTGCGTGGTTGTCTTTCGGGTACGATATCAACATTGTTCGTATGGCTTACGAAATTACGGTCAATGCTACGGGCGAGCCATCGGTGGCCTATGCCAACGCCATCCTTGAAAAATGGAACGCCAACGCTTGGAAGACCAAAACCGAGATTGAAGCCGGTATGAATGCCGAGCGCGAAAAGCGCGAGGGAAGTGCCAACGGCAAAAAAGAGCTGGGCAACAGCTTTGATACAGATGATTTCTTTGAGGCGGCATTGGAGCGCGGTTTCCGCGAGCGTAGCCGCGAGTAAGTAGCGTGAAAGTTTCGTAATCAAAAGGCCAAAATACATTTCTTTCACGCACAAAATTCCCTAAAAATGGGGCCCACCCATTTTTGTCGCAAGTGACACGGGAATTTCACTATCATTTTATGCCGCCAAACAGTGGCAGAATGGAGAATTTTATGGGATACAACAAGGAAAATTTTAAGCGCATCCGCGCTGAATATGAAACCAAGGCATTTGCCGCGCAAGAGGAAGCCGATGCTCGTCGCGACGAATTGTATGCGGCAATTCCCGAGTTATATGAAATGGATCGCCGTCTCTCGCAGTTTGGCTTGCGCATTATGAAAGCGGCTCTCGCTGCTGAGGATACCGACGAGAAAATTGCCGAGTTGCGCGCCGAGAATGAGCGCATCACGAGCGCACGCGCGGCACTTTTGGCAAGCCGCGGCTATCCTGCCGACTATAGCGATCCGAAATATGAATGTGCCGCCTGCCGTGATACCGGCTATGTGGGCATCAAAATGTGTTCCTGTATGCGTGCTCGATTGGTCGAGGCAGGAATGTACTCCTCGGGTTTGGGTGCGTTGATGCAGAAACAGACCTTCCAAAATTTCTCCTGTGAGTACTATCGTTCCTCGCCCGATGCATATCGTGTAATGAGCGATAACTATCGCTATCTCTGCCGCTATGCTGAAAACTTTGCAATAGAAGCCGGCAAAAAGATTCCCGAAAGCTTGCTCTTTTTGGGCGGTACAGGACTTGGCAAAACGCATCTTTCCACCGCCATTGCGCGTGTGGTGACCGAGCGCGGCTATGACGTTTTCTACAACAGCGCCGTTGGAATGATCTCTGATTTTGAAAGTCGTCGCTTTGGCAACGGGGTGGCTTCCGCTACTACTGATGATACCTCTGCTTATACCGAGTGTGATCTTCTTATTATCGATGATCTTGGCACCGAGGTCGTCAATCAGTTTACGCTTTCTTGTCTCTATCACGTTATCAATACACGACTCAATTTGCAAAAGCCGACCATTATCAGCACAAATTTAACCCCCGGTGAGCTGCGCAAACTTTACAGCGACCGCATTTCCAGCCGCCTCACGGGCGAATTTCAGGTCATTCCGTTCTACGGAACAGACATCAGAAAGCAGAAGCTGCAAGCTCCGTAAATTAAGCAAAAAACGCATTTTTTTGAGAAAAATTCCCAAAAATCAATAAAAAATTGAAAAACCCTTTACAAATCCCAAAAAAGAATGTATAATGTAATTGGATAATTTTGTTCACGCCCTTCGGGCGTGAGGAAGGAACGGGCATTATTATGAGTATGAGCGACAACAAAAAAGATATTCTTCTCTCCACACTGATGGCGGCTGATGCAATGATTACATCTGTAGCGAGCGCACAACTTTTCAAAAACCTTGCTCCCAAGGTTGCAAAAAACACACTTGATCTTGCAAAGGTGAATAAGGCAAGTGTAGGTGTTGGTATGGGTGCTTGTGCCGGCTTCCTTTTGGCAAGCGATTTTATTCCCACCTTGGCACAGGTCATTGACCGTGCGTGGACGAAGAAAGCCCCCGCCACCGAGGAAAATACCGAAGAAGTTGCAGAGGAAATTGTAGAAGAACCCGTGGAAGAGGTTGCAGAGGCACCTGTTGAAGAGCCCGCCATCCAAGCTTTTGCTGTTGTTGAGGAAGTGGCAGAGGTTGAGGATGAAGACGAGGAGGAATCCTTTGGCTTCAGCACCGCAGGTCTTGAATTCTTTGACGCAATGGAAAAGCCGGAAGAATATGCTGCACTGCAACAACAGGAAAAAGAAGGTCTTATTCGCATCGTTACCCGTTACCGCCGCAGTTTCCTCTCTCGTCTTGTTCAGTCGCAGGGTGATGTTCAAGAATACTATTCGGTTATCAAAAACAAACTCCTTTCTTACAAAGGCGTAAAGGGGCGCATCAGTTGGGGCAACGAGTCTTTCAACAAGGGAAGAACCTACATTGCAAAGGTAAGTGCAAAGTCCAAGACTTTGTATCTCTATCTCGCGCTCGATCCCACAACGCTGGAAGAAGGCACATACAACTTTGAGGATATGTCCGCTAAGAAGAAGTACGAGAATGTTCCCGTGCTTGTTAAGATCAAAGGTCCTCGCAAGCTCAAGTATGCGCTTGAGTTGATTGAGAAAATCTGCAACGAAAATCTTGCACTTCCCGCAGCAAAGAACTTTGAAGAAGCCGACTATACCGTTCCTTATCGCAGCACCGAGGAGCTTGTGCAGCTTGGTTTGGTTAAAAAGATGGTAGCAGGCATGCCTGTTGCAGCTTTTGATACCACTGTTGCTCCCACTGAAACCGAGACTGACGTAACGCTTGCATAAAAACAAAATTTGTATAAAAAAAGAGATACGACGCAAACTAACGTCGTATCTCTTTTTGATTTACAAGTACCACGAAAGGAGTGACACGATATGTCACAAGCAATTCGCACAAAAGAGACTATAACACTTTTGCAAGCGATTTATAAAAATGTAAAAATGGCTAGCGATTCCATCCTGAATCTGATGCCAAAAATCAAGGACCCCAAGCTCAAAAATGACCTGACCGTAGAGCTCAGCGTTTATGAGGCATACGCCTCCCGTGCAGCAAAGCTTCTTGCCGACGAGGGCGGCAAGCCCGAGGAAGAG
>JAZSFM010000082.1:0-4023 GCA_045532215.1 Eubacteriales bacterium
TCCGACTTAACCTTTTTCGTGAAAAAGGTTCCCCCGCAACATTCCTAAACAACTTAATACATACCGCCCATACCGGGAGCAGGAGCTGCGGGAGCGGGATTTTCTTCCTTCTTATCGGCAACAACCGATTCGGTGGTGAGAATAACGGATGCGATGGATGCGGCGTTTTGCAGGGCAGAACGAGTAACCTTTGTGGGGTCAACGATGCCTGCTGCCATCATATCGCAGTAAACTTCGTTATAAGCATCAAAGCCATAACCGATCTTGCCGCTGGAGAGGATCTTATCTACAACAACGCCACCGTCAAAGCCCGCGTTTGCGGCGATCTGACGAACGGGCTCTTCAAGTGCCTTGAGGACGATCTTTACACCAGTCTTTTCGTCACCGTCAACGGTGTCAATGAGTTTTGCAACTTCACCAATTACATTGAGGTAAGCGGTTCCGCCACCTGCAACAATGCCTTCTTCAACGGCTGCCTTGGTAGCGTTGAGAGCATCTTCAATGCGGAGCTTCTTTTCTTTCATTTCTGCCTCGGTAGCAGCACCAACCTTAATAACGGCAACACCGCCTGCAAGCTTTGCAAGGCGTTCTTGCAGCTTTTCGCGGTCGAAATCAGAGGTGGTTTCAACAATAGCGGCACGAATTTGGTTTACGCGTGCGCGGATTGCATCGGAGTCACCTGCACCACCAACAATGATGGTGTGCTCTTTATTGACCTTGATTTGACGAGCGTGACCGAGCATCTCGATGGATGCGTCCTTGAGTTCGAGACCGATTTCGGAGGAGATAACCTCACCGCCGGTCAGGATTGCGATATCTTGCAGCATTTCCTTGCGGCGGTCGCCAAAGCCGGGAGCTTTGACTGCTACACAGTTGAATACGCCGCGGAGCTTGTTGAGCACGAGGGTAGTGAGGGCTTCTCCTTCAACGTCCTCGGCAATAATGAGCATCTTTCTGCCTGCTTGAACGATTTGTTCGAGCAAGGGAAGAATTTCTTGAATGTTGGAAATCTTTTTGTCGGTGATAAGAATGAGAGCATCGTCGTAAACGGTCTCCATCTTATCCATATCGGTAGCCATATAAGGGGAGAGGTAGCCGCGATCGAACTGCATACCCTCAACAACCTCGGAGTAGGTGTCAGCCGACTTGGATTCTTCAATGGTGATGACGCCATCAGCGGTAACTTTTTCCATAGCATCAGCGATCAGCTGACCGATGACCTCGTCGCCTGCGGAGATGGTACCGACTCGTGTGATATCGTCGGTGCCGTTGACCTTTTTTGAGTTGGCAACAAGTGCTTCAACAGCCACATCAACAGCTTTCTTCATACCCTTGCGAACAACCATCGGGTTTGCACCGGCTGTCACGTTTTTCATACCCTCGCGCACGAATGCCTGTGCCAAGAGGGTAGCGGTTGTTGTGCCGTCGCCTGCGGCATCGTTTGTTTTGGTTGCAACTTCTTTTACAAGTTGTGCACCCATATTTTCAGCGGCATCTTCAAGCTCAATTTCCTTTGCGATGGTAACGCCATCGTTGGTGATGAGGGGAGAGCCGTATTTTTTGTCAAGAACAACGTTTCTGCCCTTGGGGCCGAGTGTGATCTTAACGGTGTCTGCCAATTTATCCACGCCGCGAGAGAGCGCATTGCGTGCTTCAATTCCGTAAAGAATATCTTTTGCCATTTGTGTGTACCTCGTTTACAATTATTCTACGATAGCGAGAATGTCGCTTTGCTTAACGATGGTGTATTCTACGCCATCCATTTTTACTTCGGTACCTGCATATTTGCCGGTGATGACCTTGTCGCCAACCTTAACTTCCATAGGGATGAGCGCGCCACTCTCGTCGCGTGCGCCGGGACCTACGGCTACAACCTCTGCCACCTGGGGCTTTTCCTGTGCGGCGGCGGTGAGCAGAATACCGGTTTTTGTTTTTTCTTCTGCTTCAACAAGCTTGACCACAACGCGGTCAGAAAGGGGTCTGATGTTCATTTTTGGAATTCCTCCTTGTATTTTGCGAAAAATAAACGAATTTTGTTTGTTTTTAGCACTCAAACGCTTCGAGTGCTAACGTCTGCTATTATTGTATACTATTTCTTGGAAAAATCAAGTCTTTTGACGCATTATTCACATTCTTTTAACAATTAAGCGCCCTCCCTTTTTGGCGTGTTGATTTCCAAAATCGGGAAAGCTGTCGAAGCATAGTTTTTTCATTTTTGGAATAGAATAAAAAGAAGAAAGAGAGGTGCACGAATTGATGTTAAAATGGCTTTTGACAGGTGGATTGATACCGCCGTTGTTGCTTTTGGGCGGTGCATTTTTTACGTTTTATTTGAAAGGGTATCCGTGGCGCGCACCGCGACGGATGCTTTCGGCTTTCATCGGCGAAAAAAAAGGAGAGGGAACATCCTCGTTTCGTGCGATGATGCTTGCCCTGGCAGGAACGCTTGGTGTGGGCAATATCGTTGGTGTTGCCAATGCCATTGCCATTGGCGGAGCGGGAGCAGTATTTTGGATGTGGTTCTCGGCGCTTTTTGCTATGATTCTCAAATACGGCGAAATTCTATTGGCGGTTTCTCACCGACGCACTGACAAAAAGGGACGTTTTTTTGGCGGAGCGGTGTATTACATTCGCGATTGTTTTCTTGCCCGTCGATGGAGGCGTCTTGCAGTTATTGTGCCTGCTTTTTTTGCTATTTTGCTTGTTATAAACGCACTCAGCATTGGATGTGTGGTGCAAGTGCGTGCGGTGGGGGAAACATTGGAGGACGTTGTCGGAATTCCAACCGTATATAGCGGTGTTTTGCTTGTGCTGCTCACTTTGCCGCTCCTTGCCCGTGGAACCAAAAGTGTATCGGCGATTACCGAGTATCTTGTTCCTATTATGACGGCAGGATATGTGATTCTTTCGGCAAGCGTTTTGATTTTGCGCCGCGACTTTTTGGGCACTGCGATGCTTTCTATTTGGCAAGGGGCGTTTACACCCGAAAGCGCGGTGGGCGGTATAAGCGGATTTCTGCTCTCGCGTGCTTTGCGTGTGGGAACGATGCGAGGTCTTCTCTCTAATGAGGGCGGATGCGGAACAGCTCCTACGGCACACGCCGAAGCCAATGCCAAAAGTCCTGCGCATCAAGGCGTGTGGGGGATATTTGAGGTCTTTGTCGATACAATCGTGCTTTGTACTGCCACAGCGCTTGTTATTCTTGTCAGCGGTGTGGATATGTCCTCGGGCGGTGTGATGATGACGGTCAATGCATATTCTTCGGTGCTCGGTGGGTTTGCCGATTGGTTCTTCTGCGCTGCGGTGTTCTGCTTTGGATATGCAACCCTTTTGTGTTGGGGAAATTATGGATTGGAAAGCGTACGTTTCCTTTCGGGCAAAAAGCGTTGGCGTATCTTGTACGTCCTCGCATTTGGGCTTTGCATTCTGTTTGGCGTACGAACCGCCCCCGAGATTGTGTGGAACATTGGAGACTTTGGTATTGCCACAATGACTGTCATCAACCTCTGTGTTCTTTTCCTTTTGCGAGGAGAGATCAAACAAGAGACGCTTTTGTTCGCAGAGAAAGGTAAGAGGGAAGATGCCTCGCCTATATAAGAGGAAGAAAAGTGCAAACTTGTTTGTAAAATGCACAGATAAGGAACATTTTGGGGCATAAAAATAATATATTGTTACAAAATTGATAAAATTTCGTCAAACCCCTTGTATATTGGAAAAAAATGCGTTATAATATATGCTGTAAGGAAAGGCTTTCCAATGGAAGGTCAACTAAAATTTATTTATAAAACGGAGGATTTTTTCCAATGGCAAACGTAAAAGTTGCGATTAACGGTTTCGGTCGTATCGGCCGTCTGGCATTCCGTCAAATGTTCGGTGCAAAGGGTTATCAGGTAGTTGCTATCAACGACCTCACCAAGCCCTCTATGCTCGCTCACCTTCTCAAGTATGACTCTGCACAGGGCAGATACAATCACGAGGTAAGTGCTAACGATGAGGAAGGCACCATCACCGTTGACGGTAAGA
>JAZSFM010000142.1:0-7371 GCA_045532215.1 Eubacteriales bacterium
AGGTCCATTTGAATGGAAGTGATACCCTTGTGAGTACCCGCAACCTTAAAGTCCATATCGCCATAGAAGTCTTCAAGACCTTGAATGTCAATCATAGTATCCCAAGAGCCATCCTCAGCGGTAATGAGACCGCAGGAGATACCTGCAACGGGAGCTTTGATCGGAACACCTGCATCCATCAGTGCGAGGGTAGAACCGCAAACGGAACCTTGAGAGGTAGAACCGTTGGAGGATACAACGTCGGATACCAGACGAATTGCATAGGGGAACTCTTCCTCGGAGGGGAGAACGGGAACGAGAGATCTTTCAGCGAGTGCACCGTGACCGATTTCACGACGTCCGGGGCTTCTTACGGGCTTTGCTTCACCGGTGGAGAAGCCGGGCATATTGTAGTGGTGCATATATCTCTTGGAGGTTTCGTTGTCAATGCCGTCAAGCATTTGCGCCTCGGAGAGAGTGCCGAGAGTTGCAACGGTCAAAACCTGTGTTTGACCTCTGGTGAACAGACCCGAACCGTGGGTGCGGGGCAGAACGCCAACCTCACTGCCGAGAGGTCTGATTTGATCCATGCTACGACCGTCAACGCGCTTCTTATCAACCAAGAGCCAGCGACGAACGATCTTCTTTTGAATCTTGTAGATGAGCTCTTCCATAATGTTGGGAAGCTCGGGATACTTTTCGGTAAAATTTTCAAGAATAGCATCCTTAACGGGAACCATTCTTGCGTCACGTACGTTCTTGTCGTCGGTGTCAAGAGCGTTCATAACATCCTTTTCGCAGAAAGCGAAGATTTCGTCAAACATATCGTGGTCGAGCTCGCAAGAGGGATATTCGAACTTCTTCTTGCCAATCTCGTCGATAATGCCATTGATGAAGCCGAGAAGATCTTTGATCTCTTCGTGTGCCTTCATGATTGCTTCGAACATGGTGTCGTCGTCAACTTCGTTAGCGCCTGCTTCGATCATAACGACCTTTTCCATAGATGCAGCAACGGTGAGTTGAAGATCACTCTTCTTTTGTTCTTCAGCGGTGGGGTTGAGGACAATCTTGCCGTCTACCAAGCCCATAAACGCACCGCCGATGGGGCCGTTCCACGGAATATCGGAGATAGCGAGAGCGGTAGAAGCACCGATCATAGCGGTGATCTCGGGGGAGCAGTCGGGGTCAACCGACATAACAACCAGCGTCAGAGCCACGTCGTTTCTCAGATCCTTGGGGAAGAGAGGACGAATGGGACGGTCGATAACGCGAGAGGTCAGGACTGCCTTTTCGCTGGGTTTGCCTTCACGCTTGAGGTAGCCGCCGGGGATTTTGCCGGCTGCATACATTCTCTCGTCAAAGTCAACAGAGAGGGGCAGGAAGTCGATGCCGTCGCGGGGCTTTTCGGATGCGGTTGCACAGCAGTGAACTGCGGTGTCGCCGTAGCGGCAGAGAACCGAGCCATTAGCAAGGCCTGCCATTTTACCGGTCTCGATTACGAGAGGTCTGCCGGCGTAGGTGTACTTGAACACCTTGTAGTTTTTGAAATTCATGGGTTCGCTTTTGGTAATGTTCATTTTTTACATTCCTCCGTTTTGATTTTTTGTTGCTCTCGCGGAGGTTTAGCACTTAACCGTAAGTCGGAAAAAAGGGAACTCTCCGGCACACGGTTAACTGCTAATCCAACCGTGAGAATGATGTTTTTTGAGAAAAAAACAAACAAGGAGTGAGGGCAGTGACAAAACTGCCGCTGCTCTCAACTCCCAATGTTTGCTTTACTTTCTCAAGCCGAGCTTGCTGACGATCGCGCGGTAACGCTCGATGTCGTTCTTTTGCAGGTAGTTCAACAGACTTCTTCTGCGACCGATCATCTTTTGCAGACCGCGGCGGCTGTGGAAGTCCTTCTTATTGGCCTTCAAGTGCTCGGTCAGGTTAGCGATGCGGTTGGTCAGAATAGCAATTTGTACTTCGGGAGAACCTGTGTCGCCCTCGTGAGTAGCGTATTGCTCGATGATGTTGTTCTTGAGTTCTTTCTGCATGGTATTTTCACCTTTCAAAAAATATTTATTTACGTTTCACTCAGCAATCGGTGGGTGAATCAGCCGCTTAACGGCCTCGTATCCGAAAACCGAGCTCACGCACACGACAGTATTATACCACACTTTTTTTGTTTTGTAAATAGCTTTTCAAAACTTTTTTACTATATTTATATATTTTTATAATGTTTTTGCGCATTTCCACGCCCACAAGGGCACAAAAATACCATTTTGTGGAAAAAGATAAGAAAATATATAAAAGGGCGACCTAGGTCGCCCTTCCACAATCCAACTCAATTCTACTCAAAAAAGTCATCCACTGTGCAGCCGAGTGTTTCGGCAAGGGTAGGGAGAAAGGTAATATCGGGATAACAAATGCCGCGCTCCCATTTTGAAATTGCCTGCGCAGATACCCCAAGCAGGTTGCCGAATTCTCCTTGAGTGAGTTGCTTTTTGCGACGGAATTCTATAATTTTTTCTGCTACGATGATCTTCTTCATTTTGTTCCCCCTTTTTGAAAAAAATTCAAATTGTGTCCGGTTACAGACGTTTTCCTGCGAAATACGGTCAGGCATCCTTTCGCCACGCATTGTGAACTCTTATCCAAAGGAAAAAATCGATGATGAAAAAGAGTGCGCAGGGGGCTACAAAGTAGAGCAGAGCCACCAAGAGGTAGATCCACCAAGGACCCGTAACAAGGAAAGCAGCAACGATAGAAAACAAAAAAGCAACGGTCGCAAAGGCAAGAAGCTCTGCCAAAAAATGCGGGAATTTGCATATACGGTGCCATTCTTCCCCAAAAACCAAACGTTCTCGGTTGGCATCTGCTAAATACGCGCGGCGCATTTCTTGGTTTTCTACGCGGCGGTTAAAAACGCGAATCAGGACAAAAACAAGGGGAATTCCAAACGCAATTAAAAGTCTTATAAAATGACTTTTGAAAAAGTTTGCAACCAAGGTCAAAAGGGTAAAGCCAATGCAGTAAATAACAATACACAGTGCCGAATGCCCCAATATGGAAAGGAGCTTTTTGAAATACAGCTTTCGCATCGAAGTTCCTCGCTTTCTGTTGTTTGATTTTTACGGGGGATCGCATAAAACCGCTTTGCCGAAAACCTTGATTGTTTTTCAAAGTAGGCGAATGGTTTTGATTCATTATAACACGGAATATAATCATTTGTCAATACATTTACAAAACTTTCTTTTACGTTCAACCAATGGTTTAATAGAGTCTAAAAAGCAAAACAAAAAGGGCGACCTCGGTCGCCCGTCTAAATTTGCAAATATTTGTTAATTTTCGGACCGCCGAGGACGTCGGTCCCTACAATAAAATCTCAAATTGCCTCGTAGGGGCGATTCACGAATCGCCCGCCTTAGAAAGAATAAATTTTGAAATGAATGTCCGTCCATCCGCAAACTGACAGATCTATTTTTCCTTTTTGTTCGAGAGTTCTTGAAAGGGGTGCGGGGGAAACTTCTTGCAAGAAGTTTCCCCCGCGTCACTTATATAAAGATTAATAATTCTCAGCGTGCAGTTCGAAATAGCTTTGAGGATGAGCGCAGGTGGGGCATACGTCGGGGGCATTGGTGCCAACAACGATGTGACCGCAGTTACGGCATTCCCAAACCTTAACTTCGCTCTTCTTGAATACTTCAGCGGTCTCTACGTTGCGGAGAAGTGCGCGGTATCTTTCCTCGTGATGCTTTTCAACAGCAGCAACCAGACGGAACTTGTGAGCCAGCTCGTGGAAGCCTTCTTCCTCAGCGGTCTTTGCAAAGCCCTCGTACATATCGGTCCACTCGTAGTTTTCACCCTCAGCAGCAGCGCCGAGGTTTTGAGCGGTGTCACCCAGACCGTTGAGCTCTTTGAACCACATTTTAGCGTGTTCTTTCTCATTGTCAGCAGTCTTGAGGAACAGGGCAGCGATCTGCTCGTAGCCCTCTTTCTTTGCAACGGATGCAAAGTAGGTGTACTTGTTTCTTGCCTGGGACTCGCCTGCAAAAGCGGCTTCAAGGTTCTTTTCGGTTTGTGTGCCGGAGTATTTGTTGGGGTTCTTGGATTCCTCTGCAATCAGCTCAAGTTTGTTACCCTTGAGACCGCACTTGGGGCAAACGGGTTCAACACCGTCAGCTACGTCAAAAACCTCACCGCAAATCAAGCATCTGTACTTTTTCATTGTTTTGTTCTCCTTTTAATTATGTGTTTTTTTTAGATTTTTTAAGATTGTAAAATTTGTTGGCATTCTCTGCAATGTCCATAAAAATTGACCTCTTGTGTATCAACTTCAAAGTCGTGATCGGGGGGCAGAGCGAGCCGTGCGTTGGTTTGCAAATCAATGATTTTGGCACACCGTTTGCAAACAAAGTGGTAATGACCGTCGGTAGTTGCGTCGTAATGCGCCACCTCGTCGGGAAAGAAGAGCTTGACGATTCTTCCTTCCTCTGCAAGAACTGCCAAATTACGGAACACGGTTGCACGCCCGATACCGGGCTGCTCGCCTTGCAGATATTCGTAAACCTCTTCTGCCGTGGGGTGATACAATCGCATCAGAGCTTCGTAGACGATCTCGCGTTGCTTTGTGGAACGTCTTTTCATTCGGTTTGCTCCTTATTGAGATTTGATATCGATAAGAGTATAGCACAAGAAAAGCGGTTTGTCAATAGTTTTTTGCAAAAAAATAAAAATATTTTTGAAAAAGAGCAAAAATCCCATTTACAAAAAAAGTCTACTATGTTATAATATATACAGAAATAGATTTTTTTGCAGGATAAGGAAGAAAGAGCACAATGAATATTGAAACAAACGTTTGTAATTGGATTGCGAATCTTGTTGAATATGCCATACAAAACGAGCTTGCACAGGATTGTGATCGCGTTTTTTTGTGCAACCGTTTGTGCCGTGAGTTTGGAATTCGTAACTTTATTCCGAATTCCACAGGAGAGAAACATACTGATTTAGAGATTATTTTGAACAATCTGTGTGATATTGCAATTCAAATGGGTATCATTCCCATGGATAGTATTACCGAACGAGACCTCTTTGATACACATCTGATGGGTATTCTCATGCCTCGACCGAGTGAGGTGCAAAACAAATTTGCCGTCCTCTACAAAAAATCCCCCAAAAAAGCGACCGATTATTATTATCGTATCTCTCGCGCGTCCGATTACATTCGTACCTACCGTACAAAAAAAGATCTCAAATGGAGTTACAGCGGGAAATACGGAGAAATGGACATTACCATCAATCTCTCCAAACCCGAAAAAGATCCGCGCGCCATTGCTGCCGCAAAAACAGCGGCACCGAGCGGATATCCCAAATGCGCCCTCTGTCGAGAGAATGAGGGTTTTGCAGGGAGCTTGACGCAAGCGGCAAGAGAGAATCTGCGCCTCATTCCCATCACGCTTGCAGGCAAGGAGTGGTTCTTGCAGTATTCTCCTTACGTTTATTATAATGAGCATTGCATCGCACTTTCAGCCGAACATACGCCCATGTACATCGATCGCTCCACATTCATTAAACAAATGGACTTTGTAGAGCAGTTCCCGCACTATATGCTGGGAGCGAATGCCGACCTTCCCATCGTGGGCGGATCTATTCTCTCGCACGACCATATGCAGGGTGGATGCTACACCTTCGCAATGGAGCGTGCACCCATCGAAAAAGAACTGTATTTTGATGGCTTTGGCGACGTCACGGCAGGTATTGTTCATTGGCCGATGTCGGTCATCCGTTTGCGCTCTGCAAATCGCGAGAGCTTGATTGAACTTTCCGACCGTATTTTGAATGCCTGGCGCACATACAGCGACCCCGAGGCGGGTATTCTCGCCATTGTTGGCGGTGAACCGCATAACACGATTACCCCTATCTCACGCAGACGCGGTGAGGATTTTGAAATTGACCTCGTTCTGCGCAACAACTTGACAACCGACGAGCATCCGCTGGGTGTCTTCCATCCTCATGCGGACAAGCATAATATCAAAAAAGAAAACATTGGTCTTATCGAGGTTATGGGACTTGCCGTCCTGCCTGCTCGCTTGTGCGAGGAGATGGACGTTTTGGCAATGTATCTTGCCGAGGGCAAGGATATCACCCTCGATGAGCGAACCGCAAAGCACGCCACTTGGGTGGAATCTTTTGCATCTCACTATCAATTCTCCTACGACAACGCCGGTGAAATTCTGCAAAATGAAATTGGCAGAACTTTTGAAGCGGTGCTCGAGGATGCAGGCGTGTATAAATGTACCAAAGAGGGAAGAGATGCTTTCCTGCGCTTTGCGAAAACTGTGAAATAAAAGAAATATATACATAAAAGAGGAACGACAGATGAAAAAGAATTTGAGAAGTATGATCGAGACTTGGCAGGAAAGCCAAGCACAGATCTTGGTGGATATGAACCAGTATGATCTGATTGAAAGCACGGGTATGAAGCCCGACCTTTCGCACAAGAAAAGCGCGCATATGAGCGCGGCTTGGCGTCTTTTGGATCTCGACCGCGTTGTCATCCCTATGGGCGGCTCCGATCTTTCGGGTGTGCGTTATCTGACCTTTTCGGTTTGTGCCGTAGGTGCCCAAGGCGCATCTTTTCGCTTGGTGTTCAGCAATAGCCACACCGGCGAAAATACAGGCGGCTATGAGACCACTATCCGTATCGCAAAGGACGGTTGGAACGAATACCGTCTCGAAATTCCGTTTTTGCACGGCATAGGTAAGTGCACCGGTTGGAACGATATCGGCAGCATCATTCTCGAAGCGCTGAACGTACCCACCGAAGGACGCTCTCCTGTTCTTTATATTGATAGTTTTTACGTTTACGAGAGCGATATGGCTCCTGTTTGGGCAAGAATGCCCGAGCTCAAAGGTGCGGCTGTATTCTCCAAAACGGGTAATTTTGCAATCGTTGACCGTAAGCGCATTCCCAACTCCATTGATGATTCCGAGGCGAAGCCCTTTGAAGAAAATGGCGTTTTGTGGTTGCCTATAGCACCCGTTGCCGCAGGAATGGCTTTTTCCTGCGTTGCCGATAATCGCGCATTGACGCTTAACTTTACTTACCGCCGCAAGAAATACGCATTTTCTGCAAATTCTAACCGCGTAATTGTGGATGGCGTTGAAAACGAACTCGGCTTCTTCCCGCGTGAGCGTGGCGGAATGCTTTTCTTCCCGGCAGACTACGTGCGCGAATTCTTCCGTTGGAGACAAATTTTCGTTGACGGTATGGGACTGATCATCCTCTCCAACCGCCGCAACATCTTCCAAAGCGGTCGCGACAGCGCTATCCTTTGGCAGCTTGTTGCCGCTACCACGTTCTATCGTCCCGAGGCAGAGCAAGTCCGCTCGTAGCCATGTCGTTCT
>JAZSFM010000034.1:0-6067 GCA_045532215.1 Eubacteriales bacterium
CACAACAGGTATCTAAATAAATTTGTTAGTTTACTTACGGATAGTCGGCGCGAGGTAAAACCTCGCTTTCGCTGTCGCGAGAAATCAGGCGCCACCGAGACCCTGATTTCTCAGAAGGTTGATTACCATGAAAACGGGCGACCAATGGTCGCCCCTACAATGGATTTTCAATTTCACCGTAGGGGCGATTCACTCTTCGCCCGTTTTTTTGTTTTCGGTATGCGTTTGTCTTTGCGAAGCGGCGTGAGCAAGCCCCCGCCCTACTGTGCGAAAATTCATACCTTGAACTCTCTTAACTCGCAGGGTCTCGGTGGCCCCTGCGAGTTAGCGAGAGCAAAAGCAAGTCCTTGTGACTTGCGCCGACTGTCTATCCGTGTGTTTGAACTTTCTTTTTAGAAATTCTGTTAGAGCGCTTTTTGGAAGGGGTGCGGGGGAACGCTTTTTCTCGTGAAAAAGGTTCCCCCGCAGTTCTTATTTAACTATTTTTTGGAACGGACAGTCGTTGTTTGTCAGTACAGGCAAGAGGCGGAAGGAGAAGCGGAAGTCTCGGTCGTTCAGACGCCATTTTTTGTCGAGCTCGGGGCCGCAGGAGTTCGAACCGATGCCGCTGTGGCGGTAGTCGAGGTGAACGACAGTCTCGTCGAGGGGCTTAAGTTCGTAATCGTGTGCGGTGCTTGTGAGCTGACGCGCGGTGAAGTGCGAGCAGTTGAAGCTGAAGCTCTTGCACTCCTCGGTGTTGGTGGCAAGCAGTCCGTGACCGGCGACGTTTGCAACCTGCATCCAGCGTGTTTCGATGTGTGCCATATTCTCTTGCGGACGAACATAGTGCTCAAAATGCTCGGTGACGGTGGTCTTGTAGCATCCTATGCGAGAGGCGTGCTTTTTGTCGATGTAGGACTCAACAGGTCCTCTTCCAAAGTATGCGAGCTGTTCGCAATCGGCAGGCATCTTGAACTTGACGCCAAAACGAGGCAGGAATGCGTTTTCCTTTGCCACGTGTACGTCCATATCGACCTTGACGCCCTCTCCTCGTGCGAAGATATAGCAGACGTCCATTGTCAGGAGCACGTCGCGCGCAGGCGCACCCATCACAAGCGTTGCAGAAACGGTGATGGAGTCCGCGGTGTTCTCGGTGACGGCACAGGTGCGACAGTGCAGGCGCATATTGTTGTAGAATTGGTTGATCCACTGATGCTTGACGTTGCGGTCATTATCGGTGGGTGCGCGCCAAATAGTGGGCGTTACGGATGCTGTCAAAAATTCCTTGCCGCGTCCCTTGACGGATTTGAGAAGTCCGTGCGGACGGTCAACGGTGTAGCTGTTCTCTCCATCGGTGATAACAATCTCATTCGCGCTCTCGCAAACCGAGAAGGTTGCAGGAGCGAGAGCTTTTTCGATAACAGGGGCGGCAGATGTGTCAAGCTCGAATTGTTCAAATCCGACCTCGTAACCCATCTCTGCCCAAGCGGTTGTTGTATTTTGACGGTAGGAAAGGTTGAGATAGCAGAAGCCGTCGAGCGCGGAAAGATCACCCAAATCAAGTTTGTAGGTGCGGCGGTAACGGGGTGCTATATTCATACCCGCGATGCGTCCTTGACGGACAATGCATCCGTTGCGCTCGATGCTCCAAACGAGGTCGAGGTCGGACAGCGTTTTGAAATAGCGTTGATTTTTGAGGGTAATGCTTGCCGTCTCTTGGTCGAATTTTTCGGCACGGCAGGGGCGAAGCACTTGCTTGAGCTCGAGCATTCCCGTGTGCGGACGGCGGTCGGGATACAAAAGACCGTCAACGCAGAAGTTGCCATCGTGGGGATAGTTGCCTAAGTCCCCACCGTAGATATATTTGTGTTCGCCGGGCTTGCCAAGGTCGACGGAGTGGTCGAGAAGCTCCCAAACGCATCCGCCAAAGTAGGCATCGTTTGCCATCATCAGTTGCCAATAGTCCTCAAGGTCGCCGGGGCCGTTGCCCATGGCGTGCGAGTATTCGCAAAGGAACAGGGGCTTTTCCATTTGGGGATTTTCAAAATAATAATGCTTCATCTCCCACAGGGAAGGATACATACGGCTATCGATATCAACGTAATCTGCCGTAAAACGCATTTTTTTGCGATCCTCGTGAGAGGCTTTTTTGTAAATGTCCATTTTGCGACGGGAGAGGTCCTCGCTGTGCACAAAGCAACCGGGCATGCGCTCGTGGAAATAGTCTGCCATTGCCACGTGGTTTTTGCCAATACCGCTCTCGTTGCCAACCGACCACATCAGAACACAGGCGCGGTTTTTGTCACGCTCCATCATTCGCTCTGCGCGGTCAAGGTAAGCGGCAGTCCACTCGTCACTTTCGGTCAGGGTGTCCCACTTGGCAAACATGCAAAAGCCGTGGGTCTCAAGGTCTGCCTCGTCGCAAACAAAGAAGCCGAGACGGTCGCAAAGCTCAAGGAAGCGCGGATCGTTGGGATAGTGGCTGGTGCGGATCATATTGACGTTGTGCGCCTTGAGAATGTAGAGGTCGCGCAGCATATGCTCCACAGGCGTTGCACTGCCGAGCTGCGGATGGCTATCGTGGCGATTCACACCCTTGCCTTTGACCTTTTTGCCGTTGACAAGCAGCACCTTGCCGACGACCTCAAAGCGGCGCAGACCGATCTCTTGACGAATGACCTCGCCGCCACATTGCAGATAGAGCGCATAGAGATTGGGCGTCTCGTCGCTCCAAAGTGCGGGATTTTCCACTTGAATGGAAAAATCGGCTGTTCCGTCAATGGTCTTGACGCCTCTTGCAAGCTCCTCGCCTGTGGGGGAGACCAGACGGTAAGAAACGTCCGTTTTGCCACAAAGCGTCAGTTCTGCCGTGATTGTAGCGTGTGAAAAATCGTCATTTAATGCAGAACGCGTGTAAATATCCTGGATATGTACGGCATCGCGCGCGAGCAAATAGACCTCGCGAATGAGCCCCGAGGAACGGATCTTGTCCTGATCCTCAAGGTAGGTACCGTCGCACCATTTGAGCACGAGGATTTGCACGCGGTTCTCTCCCGCAACAAGAAAATCGTTGAGGAGAACTTCGGTTGTCATATGCGACACTTGGCTATATGCCGCGAATTTGCCGTTGATATAGAGATAGAAGCAGGAATCAACCCCCTCAAACACCATATACATCTTCTTGCTTGCCAAAACGTCGCCATCCACCTCGAATGTGCGCTCGTAAAGGCCGCAGGGGTTATCTACGGGCACGTAGGGCGGATCGACGGGAATGGGATAGTTGACGTTGGTATAGTGAGGCGTATCGTAGCCGCGGCCAAGCGCATATTGCCAGCTCATCGGTACAGGCAGGCGGTCTCCTGTTCCAAAACTCCACTCGGCATCAATAAAGTTGGGCACCTTGTGGAGTGCATCGTAATAGCGGAAGCTCCACTCACCGCAAAGGGAGTAAAAATAGTCCGAATTTGCGCGGTTTACGGTATCAGCCGCCGCCTCGCTTTGATATGGAATGAAATAGGCATGCGGTTTTTCGCAACCTATGTGTAATTGCTTGGGGTCTTGATGGTACTTAAATTCCAACATTTTGTTATCCTTTCTCCCCAACAGTGGGGCGATAAGTTTTGTGTTTATAGAACAGTCCTCTTAGCGGATATTACTCAAGCCTCCCTCCGAGAGGGAGGTGGCGAGCGGAGCGAGACGGAAGGAGCCTGCGCAACTAAAATGCTTCAATGCACGGGAGCTATCTCCCTATTTGCTCGCAAATATTCCTCCATCCCGGAGGAGGGCTTAAAAACGCTCATTTTGCTTTTTATAAAGTATAATTGTTTTTCGTGAATTCTGTAAAGATTAACTAATCAGCCCCGCCTCGATGCTGAACAATCCTTTGATGTGTTCGCGCAAGAGCGGATTTTGGGATAGTTCTGGATCAGCAGAGAGCAGCTCGCGTGCATCGGCAGCCGCCTCGGTGAGCACCGAGATATCCTCACCCGCATCGGCAAGGCGGAAGGAAAGTCCGCCGCTCTGTCGAACAACGCCACCCTCGGCAGTTGCCAAAAAGTCACCCGGGCCGCGTTGTGCCAAATCCTGCTCGGCTATGCGGTAGCCGTCATAGGTGGTGCGCATGACCTCAAGACGCTCGCGCGAGGTGCGAGAGACCGCTCCGTCGCCGCCCATCACAAGGATGCAGTGCGACTTTCTCACGCCACGTCCAACGCGGCCGCGCAATTGATGCAACTGTGAAAGACCAAACCGCTCGGCATTCTCAACAATCATCAGTGCCGCATTGGGCACGTTGACACCAACCTCGATAACCGTTGTGGAAACAAGCACGTGGATGTTGCCCTCTGCGAATTCCTGCATCACAGCATCCTTTTCTTTACTCTTCATCCGCCCGTGCAAAAATGCAACACGCACATTCGGAAGCGCCTTTTGCAATTCTTCGGCAAACGCGACCGCCGCTTTGAGGGGCGGCTTTTCCTCGCGCGCGAGGAAGATTTCATCGAGGTCAGAGAGTGTGACCTCTTCGGGTTCTTTTTCTTGTTCTTCGACTGCGGGGCAAACAACGTAGACCTGTCCGCCCTCGTCAACCTGCTTTTGAATGAACGCATTGAGCCGCGCGCGGTAGGTCTCGTCGACCACAAAGGTATCGACTCTCTGTCTGCCGGCAGGCATTTCGTCGATGCGAGAAATATCAAGTTCCCCATAAAGAACCAAAGCAAGCGAGCGCGGAATGGGGGTAGCGCTCATAACCAACAAATGGGCATTGGTGTTCTTTTCGGCAAGTTTTGCCCTCTGACGTGCACCAAAACGGTGTTGTTCGTCGGTTACAACAAGTCCGGGGGCAGCAAATTCCACACCGTCGGAAAGCAGCGCGTGTGTGCCGATGACGACCTGCAATCTTTTGTTTTCGTCCTCGCTTGAAAGCGCCGCTTTGATGCGTCTTTTCTCTGCCGCGGTGGTCGCGCCTACGAGGAGCGCGCACGAGATGCCCATTCCCTCAAAGATGGGGGCAAGGTCGGCATAGTGCTGGCGCGCCAAAATTTCGGTGGGTGCCATCAGTGCCGCTTGTCTGCCGTTTTTGACGGCAATGAGCATAGCGGCAGCAGCGCATACGGTCTTGCCGCATCCAACGTCACCGACCACAATTCTGCCCATTGGCGTGTTCTTTGCCATATCACGCGCAATCTCGTCGATGGTGCGTTTTTGCGCACCTGTTAACTCATACGGCAGAGTTGCGAGCAAGGAAGAAATATCTCCATCGGGGCACGCGGGAGCATTCATTGACTTCTCCCTCCTCTGCGACATTGCGGCTCCGAGTGAGAAGCAGAAAAATTCATCATAGACGAGTCGGCGACGCGCGATCATCAGCGTCTGTGCCGATTCGGGATTGTGGATGTTCTTTAACGCATAAGAAAGCGTGCAGAGCGAGCGTTTTTGCAGCACGTCCTGCGGCAACGGGTCCTCAATATTTGCTGCAAGCAGCTCGATTGCCGCCACAACGTCCTTTGCAATCTGTTTAGGGGTGAGCCCCTCGGTCATGCGGTAGACCGCGCACAAAGACGGCAAATTTGCCGACGGCGTCCACGGCTCTGCCACGGGAGAGGACATCACATATCGTTTGCCAACACGCTCGACCTTGCCAAAAAAGCGAAAGACTGTTCCAACGCGGAATTGCGATTTGAGATAGTCCTGATTAAAATAGGTAATCTCGCAAGAGCCGCTCTCATCAAATGCGCGGAACTTCAAAAACGATTTGTGCGAACGCAGTCTCACGACCTTTGCATCGCTTGCAACCGTCAGAATCATCGAGCTTTTGCCATCAAGTCGGGCGTCCGCCAACAGAACTACGTCTCCGCGGTTTTCATACGCTCTCGGATAGTGCAACAACAGGTCGCCAAGCGTCAAAATGCCAATTTTGGCGTAATACTCTGCGCGTGTTTTTCCAATACCGTTCAAAACAGTAACCGGCGAGTTTCTTGTAATAACCATCGTTACACCTCCTTTTGGGGAATGGATTACGGGATCTAATACCTCGCTTTTTGGGAGAATTGTTTCCCTTGAAGACGGGCGATTCGTGAATCGCCCCTAC
>JAZSFM010000045.1:0-5093 GCA_045532215.1 Eubacteriales bacterium
ATGATGCAGATGATGGGTGGCTTTACCGTTCTCCGTCTCTCGAGCATGGTAGGTATGATGAATATCAGCTTTACCAAGGAAGAACTGCTTAAGATGAACAAGCAGCTCAATAAAATCAGAAAACCTAAGAATTTGAAGTAATCAATAAGCAAACAAAAGGACGAGGAGGTTTCCTCGTCCTTTTTGTATATCTGTTAGCTTTTATTTACAAAACGCAAGAATATCTTGCACGGTTTCATCGTAGGTAAAATCGTTGAGAATTTCATGGCGCGCACCCTCGTATATCTTGCACGCGGCGTTGATGCCTGCCGCCTGCAAGTGCTCGTGAACGTAACGAACGCCCTTTCCGTAGTCTCCTACAGGGTCCTCTGCACCTGCTACCAACAGCATAGGAATGTCCTTGGGCAAGTTTTTGTACCACCCTGCGCGGTTAGATTCCTTTGTCAGGGTAATCAAGTCACCCATAGCGCTGACGGTAAACTTAAATGTGCAAAGCGGATCGGCATTATAGCGCTTGCGGATCTCCTCATCAGTGGTGAGCCAAGGATTGGGATCTTCGGACGTACCGCCGCCAAAGCGATTGTTGTAGTTACCAAAGGCAATGCTATCCAAAAGCTTGGAAATATGATGATCGCCACGCAAGAGCTTGGTAAGACCAATCAATGCAAGTCCTGCGCCTGCCGCAGGATTCGGGCCGCCCGTGCCCATAATGATGAGTCGGTCGGGATGTATGCAGGTTTCGGTTGCAAGGCGTACGATAAACGATCCCATACTATGCCCCATCAGCACATAGGGGAGCTCTTTGCCCTCGGGACCAAACTCTGCCATAGCTGCCTCTGCAAATTTGTGAACGTCCTGCACCAAAAGTTTCCAGCCGTCCTTTTTGGCAATGTAGCCAAGCTCGCTTGCATCGTTGACAGTATGTCCGTGACCGAGGTGATCGTAGCCAAAACAGATCCATCCGTTTTCTGCCATCTCGCGCATAAAACGCTCGTAGCGTCCGATATATTCTGTCATACCGTGAACCACATGGAAAAATCCAACCGGTTCTTTTTCGGGCAAAAAGACAACACCTGCAAGCTGGTGGATACCATTCCAAGAAAGCACCTTATAATCTCTTTTTTCAATACTCATATTCATTCCTCACTTTCCGAAAAGATGCGGCACGCCTTGATGGCACGGTGCCATCCTTGCATACGCTCGGCGCGCGTTGTTTCATCAATAGCAGGACGGTAAACCGAACCTGCACCCAATTTGTTTTTGAGTTCTTCGCGACTATGGAAGAAGTCCACAGCAAGTCCTGCAAGATAAGCCGCTCCCGCCGCGGTTGCTTCGGGATTGGCAGAACGCAAAACCTCAATGCCGGAGAGGTCACTTTGCATTTGCATCAGGAGTGCATTTGCCGATGCGCCACCGTCGACACGCAAACTATGGATCTTATGCGCCTCGCCCGCAACGCTTTGCATATCGGCATTCATTGCGGCAAGCAAATCTTCACTTTGGTAAGCGATGGATTCGAGTGCGGCACGAATGATGTGATTCTTCCCTACACCTGCACTCAGTCCAACGATTGTTCCGCGTGCGTGTGCATCCCAATAAGGCGTTCCCAAACCCGTGAAAGCGGGAACGAAATATACACCGCCGCAATCAGCTACCTTTTCGGCAAAATATTCGCTATCCTTTGCATCGTGAATGAGCTTCATTTCGTCACGCAACCAACGAATGACCGCACCGCCGACAAAAACACTACCCTCAAGCGCGTATTCGATGGGCTTGCCTGCCTCGGTGGCGGCAATGGTAGTTAGAAGCCCGTGTGCACTGTGAACGACACTTTCACCCGTGTGTGTGAGCAGAAAACAACCCGTTCCGTATGTATTCTTGGCCTCGCCCGCCTCAAAGCATCCTTGGCCAAAGAGTGCCGCCTGCTGGTCGCCTGCAATGCCAGCGATAGGAAGCTGTGCCCCCATACATTCAAAATATCCGTAAATCTCGCTACTGCTACAAATTTCGGGGAGCATTTCGCGCGGAATGTCGAGAATTTTGAGCATTCCCTCATCCCACTCACCCGTATGGATGTTGCACAGCATTGTGCGGGAAGCGTTGGTGCGGTCGGTGACAAATACCCTACCCTCGGTCAGCTTCCAAGTCAACCAAGTGTCAACCGTGCCCACCATCAATTCTCCTGCCTTGGCGCGCTCACGCGCACCCTCTACGTGGTCGAGGATCCATTTGATCTTGGTACCGCTGAAATAAGGGTCAAGGCGCAAACCTGTAGTGCTGCGAACATACTCTGCGTGCCCTGCACGCTCCAACTCCGCACAGATGTCGGTCGTGCGGCGACATTGCCAAACGATAGCGTTATAGATGGGCTTGCCCGTTGCTCTCTCCCAAACGATAACCGTTTCGCGCTGATTGGTAATACCAACTGCCGCAATCTCGTCGGGCGAGATACCGCTTTTGGCAATGCACTCGGTAAGGGATGCATACTGATTTGCATAAATGTCCATCGGATCTTGTTCTACCCAACCCGGTGCGGGATAGATCTGCGCAATTTCGTGTTGTGCCATAGAAACGATATGACCGTCGCGGTCGAACAGTATCGTACGCGCGCTGGTCGTTCCCTCGTCAAGGGCGAGAATGTATTTTTTCATAGTTTCCTCCGATCTGCCAATGCGACAAACAGATTTTGGTAAAGATTCTATATTTATTATACCACTATAATACGGGGAGTGTCAAGTGTAAATTTTGAGGGTGAGAAATTACTGATTTTACTATAGGTGCGATTCAAGAATCGCCCTCCCCTATTATCAAGTAGTCTCTCATTTTCGGGACGTCGAGGACGTCGTCCCCTACAAAAGTTACTCACCGCTGGCGGTTTTGCTGTCTAAAATATTAAGAGTAATACAAATTATCGTTCTGAATTTTTTCTATATCGTAGGGGGCGACGTCCTCGACGCCCCACCTCAAAGAATTTTTTGCAAAATAAGAGGGAAAGCCGAAGCTTTCCCTTTTGTATTTGATTCAATCATCAATATCGGTTAATTTCGAAACAGTGGTTCCCAACACCTCGGCAATTTTAAACAAGGTTTTGAGTGATGGGCAAAAGTAACTTCCGGGACCCTCCAGCTGTGACACATAACCGGCAGAAAGATCGCACGCTTCAGCAAGCTCTTCCTGTGTCATCCCTTGCAGCTTTCTGTAATATGCAATCTTCAAGCCTATTTTAATCAAATTCATTTTATATTGGCTCTCAAGCATAAAAAATCTCCTATACTTCGTTATAAAAATATTATATCCTATTTACATTCAAAAAAGTATATGCTATAATATAGTAAATATTAGGTAAGATATAGGAAAAACATTTTATAATATAAGAGAGTTAAAAAATGAAGATTTTATTTGCAGGATCTCGAAGCATTGATACATTCGATCTTTCCCCTCATATTCCAAAAGATACCACCTTAATTATCAGCGGTGGCGCAACGGGAATTGATGCATTGGCGGAAGAGTATGCCAATGAGCATAAAATTTCAAAGCTTATCCTTTTACCGCAATACAATATGTACGGAAAAGCCGCCCCAATCAAACGGAATGAAGCAATGGTAGACATTGCAGATACTGTCATTATCGTGTGGGACGGTCACTCGCGCGGCACAAAACAAACCTTGCAATATGCAACGAAGAAGAACAAAAATATTGTTTTGATTACTGTTCCCAAAAAACAATAAAAAGGTTACGTCCTCGACGCCCCGCCTCAAAGGATTTTTTGCAAAATCAAAAAGCAGCCTGTCATCCTGAGCGGAGTCGAACTTTCACCGAGTAAGGCGAGGTGAAAGCAAGGCGCGATAGCGCCGCAGGGATCTCTTAACGAGTTTGGGTGGCTTGCCACAGTAAATGTTACATCCCATCAAAAAGCCACCAAGCGTCGTTACGAGATCCCGCTTCGCCTTGTGGCTCGCGCTTCTGCCTCGCTTCTCGCTCAGCAGAAGTTCGACTTCGCTCAGGATGACATACAGAATTATAATTTTTTCTTGTTTTTTACACACAAAAAGAGGAAAACCTTGCGGCTTTCCTCTTTTTATTATCCTATTTGTAAATTACTGAAGTTCAGCAAAGTACTTAATGGTGCGAACCATTTGGCTGGTGTAGGAGTTCTCGTTGTCGTACCAAGAAACAACCTGTACCTGGTAGGTATCCTCGTCGATCTTTGCTACCATGGTTTGGGTTGCATCGAAGAGAGAACCGTAGGTGATACCGATAACGTCGGAAGAAACGATGGGATCGGTGTTGTAACCGAAGGATGCAGAAGAAGCTGCCTTCATAGCTTCGTTGATGCCTTCCTTGGTGATGTCCTTACCCTTAACAACAGCTACCAGGATGGTGGTAGAGCCGGTGCAGGTAGGAACTCTTTGTGCGGAACCGATGAGCTTGCCATCGAGCTCGGGAATAACGAGACCGATTGCCTTTGCAGCGCCGGTGGAGTTGGGAACGATGTTTTGTGCGCCTGCACGTGCACGGCGGAGATCACCCTTTCTGTGAGGACCGTCAAGGATCATTTGGTCACCGGTGTAAGCGTGAACGGTGGTCATGATACCGGATTGGATGGGTGCATAGTCGTTGAGTGCCTTTGCCATAGGAGCGAGGCAGTTGGTGGTGCAGGATGCAGCAGAGATGATCTTATCATCGGTGGTGAGAATACCCTCGTTTACGCTGTAAACAACAGTCTTGGTTGCCTTGTCTGCGGGAGCAGAGATAACAACCTTCTTAGCGCCTGCGTTGATGTGAGCCATAGACTTCTCTTGGGTGCAGTAGAAACCGGTGCACTCGAGAACAACGTCAACCTTCAGCTTCTTCCAAGGAAGGTTAGCAGCGTCCTTTTCGGAATAAATCTTAATGGTCTTACCGTCTACGGTGATGGTGCTTGCTTCATCGTCAGCAACAACGTCGTGGTTGTATCTGCCTTGAGCGGTATCATACTTGAGAAGGTGAGCAAGCATCTTGGGGCTGGTAAGGTCGTTGATAGCAACTACCTCATATCCCTCTGCGCCGAACATCTGTCTGAATGCGAGACGTCCGATACGGCCAAAGCCGTT
>JAZSFM010000051.1:0-14815 GCA_045532215.1 Eubacteriales bacterium
TAAGGAGGAAAAACATTATGAAACAAGTAAAACCCGTTCGCGCTCTGTGTGAGAGTGCAATCCTCTTGGCGTTGGCCGTTGTACTCAGCTACGTCAAGTTCTTTCAACTCCCCTTTGATGGGGCGATCACCTTGGCATCGATGCTTCCCATCTGCCTCATCTCCATTCGCTTTGGCATCAAATGGGGACTTGGTGCAGCTTTTTGCTACTCATGGTCGCAAATTCTGCAAGGCGGTGTCTTCTCTTGGGGACTCACCCCGGGAATGCTGATCGCTTCCCTTTTGATGGACTTCATCATCGCTTTTACTGTCCTCGGTCTTGCAGGAATGTTCCGCAAGTACGGCTTTTGGGGCAAAATCGGCGGCATCACACTCGTCTGCTTTTTGCGCTTTGTTGTACACTTCCTCGCAGGTGTCATCCTTTGGGCTGAATACGAGGAATTCGTTGCCTTTGGCGCTTCTTGGGTAGGTCGCCCCGTGCTCTACTCCATTTGCTACAACGGCGTTTATATGTTGCCCGACACCATCATTTGCGTAGTGATTGCGGTGCTTTTGTTCAAGATTCCGCAGGTCAATAAAATGCTGGCTCCGGTGGATGTAAAAAAGATCAATTCCGTATCGGACGCATTCTATCCCTCTGTGACTGATAACGAGTAAAAATCACGGACGTATATGCATTTTTTGCATATACGTCCTGTTTTTTTGCAAAAAGTTGTCAAAAACTTGTTGTAAGGTCTTGCAATCGTCAAAAAAAGGTGGTATACTATAATTTGGTATATTATATTTAACTCTACTTAAGAGTTGATTTGATTTTGATATTGCAGAAAGGACACGGAAACTATGACCGACCAAACGCCAAACGGCGAAAAGAAGCCCGCTTCCCAGCCCGCAAAAAAGAAGACTTCGGCCTATGATCAGCCCTTTAACGTAATGAAAGAGGCCGATCAATTAGAGGCAGCCGCACGTCCCACGCCTGTTACGCGCCCCGTGGAAAAAGCTCCCACAAGTGATTGGAGAAGCACCTCCACCGCCGAGCCACAAAAATCGACTCCCGCAAAAGAACCTCTTCCCAAAAAGTCCTCCACTTCTCAAGGGCAAAAGAAAAAGAAGAGTTCGAACACAAAAACACTAAAAGCCAAAAACGAATTGCCTAAAGGAAAGGCATCAGCTCCCATCAAAGGAGAGAAAGACAACACAAAAGCGAAGAAAAGCAACAAGGAGAACTCAGACACTCCCCGTTCCTCTCGCCCCGGTCATAAGGTTTTGCCTTACGTCTTCTACGGTTTGGCACTTTTTGTTGGCGTATCTCTTTTGCTCAACATCTTTTGCAACTGGCAAAACAGCTTGACTGATCCTGCAGAGCACTGGATGGGCGTGATTGGCTATCACATTTGCTACGGTCTGTTTGGCATGTTTGGCCCTGCCGTATTTACGCTCCCTGCCATTCTTTTGCTTTTGGGCATCTATTGGAAGCAGTATATCGACAACAAGCTTGCTACGGGCAAGATCATTGCCTCCCTTATGTTTATCGTCTCTTTGGCAGCGATCATTCACATCTTTTGTTTGATGACGCTTGGTCAGCGCAACTTTACGGCAGAAGCCCTGATGCGCCACGGCGCAGAAATGACGGGCGGCGGCTTGGTTGGCGGCTCGGTTGGCTATCTTTTGTATAGTCTTGGCAACTTTACCGGCTCACTTATCATCGGGTTCTTCCTGTTGGCGGCATCCCTGTTCTACCTTTTGGGTATGACACCCCAGCATTTATGGAACCGCATTCGCGACCGTCGCCGCACACACGGCAAGCGTTCCGCCTCTTTTTCAGAGAAAAACGCTGAGGATGCCGAAATTCGCGCAAAGATGGATGAGAAAATCCGTCGCACCACCTCTCGTCAAATGAGCACAGATGATTCCTCCGACTTTGTCGACGAAGCGCCTTTGGGTGCTGTTCGTGTAGTACACCCCTCGGGGAAAAAGACAACCGAAGATAAAATGGCTCCTATGCCGATGCCGCGCCTTGACCCCACTGTAGAGGACAAGCTTTTTGTGCCCGATCAGGTGAGCGAAAGAATGTCGGCTATGGGACAAGAACCTGCTCCAAGCGCATATCCCTCAGCTTATCCTACCGCTCCTGCTCCTCGTTCCGAAAATACGCCTGCGCCTATGGAAGCCAAGCCCACTCCCTCTCCCGATGCCGCGCTCAACCGCGATGCAGCAGTGGAACCGATCTTCCCCAAAACGGCAGAAAATCGTCAAGTACGTCGTGTTCCCAAGACAGAGCGTGATTTTGATCTGAAAAACATCTTTATCGATTTGGATGAGAGCGATGCTCGTGCAATCAAAAAGCACGCCCCTGTTCCCCCCGAAGTGCCGATTTCGGCTATGGCAAGACCTGCAAATCCTGCAGTAAGACCTGTATCTACCGCAGGGACATCCGCTACAAGACCTGTAGCCCCCGCACAAAAACCTGTTACACAAGGTGCAAAGCCCGCTACTGCTACCACCACCGCAACGGCAAAGTCTGCCGTCACCAAAACAGTACAAAAACCCACGGGCAATCCTACAACACCTCCTTCAATTTCGGCTATCAAACAAGCACCGCGCGGTATTGAGCAACCCAAGGATTTTGGTCTAACCAGCGAAGAATTTGAAAAATTGGAAGCGCAACAGCAAAATACCTTGCCACGTTCGGGTGCATCTGCAAAGAAGAGTGCTTCTGCTGTTCCCACAAGCGACAAAAAACCGTCTACGACTGCAAAATCCACTACCACAAAGCCCGCTGAAAAGGTTACAAAGCCCAAGAGATACGTCTTCCCCCCTGTTTCTTACCTGCAACCGGGTGAACCGATGACAGAAGAAAATCGCGCAGAACTGCAGAGAAGCAGCGAAAATTTGGCAACGACGTTGCGTAGCTTCCACGTAAACCTTGAAGAAGCACCTCGTTATTCCTTCGGTCCTACGGTTACGCGTTACGAGGTTACCCCCGCCGCAGGTGTTCGTGTCCGTACCATCACCAATCTTGCCGATGACATCGCATTAGCCCTCCGTTCGTCGGGCGGTGTACGTATTGAGGCACCTATTCCCGGAACAAATATGGTTGGTATTGAAATTCCCAACAAAACGCGTAGTACCATTTATCTGCGTGAGCTGATTGAATCCAAAGCGTTTACCTCTGCACAAAGCAAGCTGACTGCTTGTCTCGGTTCGGGTATTGCAAGCGAGCCGCTCATCTTTGACATTGCAAAAATGCCTCACTTGCTGATTGCCGGTACTACAGGTAGTGGTAAGTCGGTATGCATCAACTGCATTGTTATGAGCTTGCTCTACAAGGCAACGCCCGAAGAAGTCAGACTGATTATGATCGACCCGAAGAAGGTTGAGTTCAGCATTTACAAAAACATCCCCCACCTGATGGCTCCCGTTGTAACCACGCCCAAGGATGCCGCAGGTGCTCTGCAAGCCGCGGTTGAGGAAATGGAACACCGCTTTGAACTGTTTGAACAAGTTGGTGTGCGCGACCTCAAGGGCTACAACAATGCCACCAAAGATGACCCCGATATGCCTCACCTGCCCTACATTGTCATTATCATCGACGAGCTTGCCGATTTGATGATGACAGCACGTGACGAAGTTGAGACCGCTATCTGTCGCATCGCGCAAAAAGCGCGTGCCGCAGGTATGCACCTCATCATTGGTACACAACGTCCTTCTGCTGACGTTGTTACGGGTCTTATCAAGGCAAACGTACCTTCCCGTATTGCATTTGCCGTTAAATCGCAGGTCGACTCTCGCGTTATTCTCGACCACATTGGCGCAGAATCGCTTACGGGTCGCGGTGATATGCTCTTCGTTCCCATCGGCTCGATGCGTGATACCCGTGTTCAAGGCGCGTTTGTTGATGACAAGGAAGTTGAACGCATTTGCGAGTTCATCCGTGCAACCAACGGCACTGCTGTTTATGATGATAAGTTCATCGCTAAACTCAAAGAGCTTGCCGCACAGTGTGGAAACAAGGGTCGCAGTGGCGGTGACTTTGTTCCCTCCGCCGGCGAGGATGGTGGCGACAAGGGCGCTGACAGCAAATACGCTGATGCAGTTCGTGTTGCCATCGAAGAAAAACGCATTTCCACGTCCCTCCTCCAACGCAAACTGGAGATCGGTTATAGCCGTGCGGCAAAACTGATCGACCGTATGCAAGCTGAGGGATACGTCTCTGCCCCCGATGGCTCCAAGCCGCGTACTATCCTTATCACGCCCGAGGAATATATGGAGAAATTCATTGACACTCCCTCCGGTGGCGGCGAAGAATCCTAACCGACGGTTTCGCATCTGTGGGGACTGACCGTATCAGTCCCCATTTGCGTTTCCCATCGCGCTCAAATACAACGAAAGGAGTACACAATATGAAAAAAATCAAATATCGCAGTAAATTACGGCTGTTTTTGGGCAGGCGAATGTTCATCACTTTAATGCTTTTAGCGCAAATCGTGCTCCTTTTAGCTCTGCTTTTGCGAGGAAGTCAGTTGCGTGTGCTGAATGGTATTTTGACTGCTTTGAGCGTTGTGACAGCCCTGCATCTGATCACACGCCCTGATAAATATGCCTTCAAAATTTTGTGGACATTTCTTATTTTGCTTTTCCCTCTCTTTGGCGGTGTAATGTATTGGACCTTCCATTTTCAAACCAATTCCACAGGATTTCGCAAGATCCTGCAAAAAATTGAGGATGCACAGAAAGCCGAATATCGCGCGCTTTGCGTGCCGGAGGAACCAAACCTCGGGAAGGTTCAGGATCAGCGTTTGCTTTCTTATTTGCGCAACACGGCGGCATTCCCCGCCTACGAGCACACCGAAAGCCGTTACTTTGGGGATGGCAAGGAGATGCTTTCTGCGATGCTTGCAGACATGCGACGTGCTGAAAAGTTCATTTTTATTGAATACTTCATTATTGAGGAAGGCATTATGTGGAATTCCATTTTGAATGTCCTTCGCGATCGTGTAGCAGCGGGGGTTGACGTGCGCGTAATATATGATGATCTTGGATGTCTGCTCACATTACCCGTTGGATATCAAAAAACGCTACGCTCTTATGGAATCAAGTGCGAAATATTCAATCGTTTTCACCCGTTGCTTACCACCTTGCAGAATAACCGCGACCACCGCAAAATTGCCGTGATTGACGGCAAGATCGCATATACGGGCGGTATCAATTTTGCAGATGAGTATATCAATGAGAAACTCCGTTTTGGACATTGGCGCGACTGTGCCGTGCGCCTGCAAGGAGGAGCGGCGGAGAGCTTTACTGCGATGTTTCTGCAAACTTGGCATCTGCTCTCCCGTACGCGAGAACCCTTGCGTGACCTAATTGCCGGCAGAGACTCTACCACTCCTTCGGACGGTTGGGTGCAGCCCTATGCCGACAGCCCGATGGACAAGATACATGTGGGTGAGCGCATTTACAGCCACGCCATCTCGCGCTCGCAACAGAGTTTGTATATCGTAACCCCCTACTTAATGGTGGGCGAAGAACTGATCTCGGCACTCAAATGGTGCGCGCAAAGCGGCGTGGACGTTCGCATTTTCACACCGGGAATCCCCGATAAAAAGGTCGTGTTCTTTACCACACGTTCCTATTACCGCGAGCTTCTCTCGGCAGGCGTGAAGATCTACGAATACACCCCCGGCTTTGTACACTCTAAAATTGTGGTGTCGGATGACGATTTTTGCATGATTGGTAGTACAAATATGGATTTTCGCAGTCTTTACCTCAACTACGAGTGCGGCGCATGTTTTTATGGAACAAAGATGATCGCAGACGTAAAAGCCGATATCCTGAACCTACAAAACGACTGCCACGAAATTACCGAAGCGGATTGTAAAACAAACTTTTTGGTTAAGGTTTTGCAGGATATTTGCAGAATGTTTGCGCCGATCATGTAACACAAAAAGGAAACGCGTGTGCGTTTCCTTTTTGTGTTATATTTTTTCTTTTGTCACATACAAATTGATATCCCAAGCGGGTACACCCGCCATTCTGCGCAGATAAAAGCAGTTATAATGAGGTGCAATTTTGTGAATATGCAACGGTAGAGCGAACAGATCCTCACTGCGGTGATAGAGTGAAACAAGCAATGCGGGGGCGTGATTGGTAAGCGTTTGGATGGAACCGTCAAGGGCTTCCCTCTCCGAGCCCTCAACATCGTATTTGATGTAGTCAACACGTGCACCGTCAAGGACGCGGTCAAGAGGCAATGCCTTGACTTCTACCACTTTTGCAGGGCGATCCGAGAGGGTTTGCGAGCGATTTTTTTCAAAGGATGCGTTGCGATTACCACTTTTATCAAAAAAAAGAGTTGTTTCTTCGTTCCACGCACCGGCATTGATAGGCATAACACGGGCGCGCGTTTCGGTTTTGGCATAAATTTCGAGTTTTTTGTAGTTGCGAGTGTCGGGCTCCATTGCCCAAATGGTGTCGACGTTCCCTTCTCCACGCTCCAAAAGCTGACGGACCGTATCTCCGTTATATGCACCGAGATCGGCGGCTGTGCGGATGGCATGAGGACAAATGATGGTCTGCCAAATTTCGTCCTCGTCATTTTGTGCATCAAGGAGATAGCTAATGTCGCCCGTAAACTTATAGGCAAGGATATTATCAAAAATGCGGCGAGATTCGTCGTCGGATAGGAGCGCGCGTGCAGCGGTGAACTCGTCCTTGTGTTCCTCGTAAAAGCCCCGTGTAAATAGCGTGTCGCCAAAAACGGGAACATCGGGAGCATAGAGCTCGGCTTCGGAGCGGATACGCAGGATGTTCTCCAAAACCTCGGGGCGCGAGGTACCAAACGCGAGGAGAACGATGATGTTTTCGGCACCGAATTCGGCCTTGACCTCGCTCCAAGTGCGCACGGGCATACCATGAAAGAGGTTGCCGCGTGCGAATCCGTCGCTGGCAAAAACACCACGGACAGGGATTTCACGCTCCGCGAGAACGGACAAAATCTTATCCGCTCCATTGCCCATTCCGTAAAGAACGATGGTCTTGTTGGTTTCTTGCAGATATTCCCACAAATCATGTGTACAGTTCGGTAACATAGGCGTCCCCCTTTCTTTTTGTCTGTATATATTATAGCATATTTTGTGGGGTTGTCAAGAAAATGATTGACATTTTCTTAGAAATATGCTATACTGTATGCATACTGACGAAAGGATGAAAAACCAATGTCTGACTGTTTGTTTTGTAAAATTATTGAGGGTGTAATTCCCTCGACCAAAGTTTTTGAAGATGAATATGTTTACGCTTTCCGCGATATCGCACCGATGGCACCTGTGCACGTTTTGGTTGTTCCCAAGGTGCATATCCCCTCGCCCGACGGTGTTGATGCCGAGAACAGTGCTTACGTGGCTCGCATTTTTGAGGCCATTCCCCAAATTGCTGCGGCTGAAGGTCTCACCAATGGTTACCGCGTGATCACCAACTGCGGTGAGGACGGTTGCCAAACGGTAAAACATTTGCATTTTCACATTCTCGGTGGCAAAAAGCTGCCTGATACGTTGGCATAAAAAAAGACGCGGCTTGTGTTGTTACCCAAGCCGCGTTTGTTTTTATTCTGCTTTGAAAGGGTTCATATCCACCGTTTCTTTGTCATATCGGGGAGTATATTTGTCTTGATAGTAGTTTTCGTGGGTAATGCCGACATATCCATTGGGCGCACAAGTGATGACAGTGCAACCACGATGAAAACCAAGCTTATCAATGCCGCTATATGCCAAATAGTCGATGCTGTATCCATAAGAGAGTGTCACACCCTTATAATCCAAAACAAAATTGTTTAGGTGGTCATGGCCGTAGAAAAGCGCCTTAGTGCTTCCCTTTTCCAAAATTGTTTCAAAAAGCGCTTCATCGGTACGGGAGCAGTATACAACCTCATCGGTCTCGCCGTCAAAGCCCTCGATGTATTTGACATTTTCGGTATCTTTGCGATTATTGCCTACGTATTCATCATACGCCGCTTTAACCTCACGAAGCGGAATGTGCATAAACATCAAGCTTTTGGGCTCAAGCAGATTTTGATATAGTTCCTTTTGTTCGTTGTTCAGCGTTTCATATACGGCGGCATTGGCTGCTTTGTGTGCCTCAATCTTATCCGCATACCACGCAATTTGATCCTCTTTGACATAGTCATAGTCCCACTTGATTCCAAGAGGATCTTTATCGGTGTAGGCGTGGGTGTCGATCATATAAAAGCTCTCGGTGATGAGTCCTGCCGTGTTCCTAACGTTTATAACGTGGTTGCCCTCGCCTGAAAGATCGCCATCGGGCATAAAGAGACAGTATTTGAGCGACTCGTCGGCGTACATTTCGCTCACCGTGGCGCGATTATAGTAATTGTAGGCCTCGGAATCGTGGTTACCGAAAGTGATCGTCCACGGAATGCCAAGACGCTCCATCAAGCGCATAAACATACGGTGCGCGATAGCATTGTTGATAGTACCGCTAATGTAAGGCACTGCAAAAGAAACGTCCCCTGTAACAATGATAAGGTCGGGTTTTTCGGTTTCAATCATCGCCGCGATGGCGTTGATCGTCATTTTGTCCTCTTTGCGAGAAAGGAAACCGCCGCCAAGATGCACGTCGGTCAGTTGCATTACACGAAAATCACGGTCAGTGGTAAAGTAGTATTCGCCATCTACGAGCGTGGGGGCAAGAGGTTCTTCCACTTCAACGGGCGAGAAGGTGTCGATGTACTTGTTCATCTGCTTCTCACCAATTTGATTGATTGCCACAAAGATGCCGAAAATAAGTGCCAAAGATGCTATTACAATGCCTATGATAATGAGCGCTTTTTTCATTACTATTGTTTCCTTTCATGATTTATTCTACTTCGGTAATAGAAAATTCCGCCACCGAAATGGCATCATAACGCGCACACGTGCGCAGATAAACGATACCTGCGGGAACTGTCAAACGATAACCGTTTGCCTCCATATCCGCCCCGCGTACGATACGAACAATATCGCCGCGCGCATCCAGAAGTACCGTGTTGCGACAGTGCGGCATATAATATGTTTTACCGGCTTCCACCGGAATGAGATCGTAAGAGAAATAGGCACTGTTATCAATAATCACACCGCTGGCTGTTTCAACACCTGTCTTTTCGTAAAGAACATTCGTTTTGAACTCTTTGATAACATAATCGTTAACATCCAAATGCACCTTGTAAAGCAGATCTCCAACGGCTTGCTTGCCCATCAGTGCGTGCCCCTTGGTAGAGGGATGCACGGGCTTGGTTGCACTGTCTGTAATATATCCTTCAGTATAACAGTTTTCAAAAGTAATTCCACACTTATCAAAATCGATTGTGTAGCAACCAAAGAAATCTGCTACCTCACGAATAGCCGCATTCAACTGCGGCAAACTGTAAAGATTGTTGTTTGTGGGGAAATTATCATAATCCACGCGCTTGAAAGTCGTCTGTGTCGCAAAAACAATTTTGGCATTGGGATACGCTTCACGTATTTTCATAACCGTCAGCGACATTGCTTCCTTGACGCCCCAACCGCCATCAACGCGATCGTTTTGGGGATATGCCCAATCACAGTTGTCAAAATAACCGTCGGTAAGGGTGCCATAGGGAGAATGTGTCATATCGTTGCCGCCGCGATAGAGAATGATCACGTCGGGCGCGATGCGCTCCATACCACCCTCCACACGTGTTCCTAGCTTGCGGATCTGCGACTCGTGCCACGCATAGCTGTTTTTCAGAACGATGTTACTGTCCTCGTGAGAGGAATAAGAACTGCCACTCCAGCAAACAGGGTTGACAGTACAGCCGAAAGATTCTTCGAGATGCTCCCACCAGACCGTGGTGGATGCGGGATTGTAGTTTTTGGGATTGCCCAGCGTTTTGCCAATGTCATCGGTGGTGGGGGTAAAGGTCAATTCCTTGCCGATGTCACTCTCGACAATCGTGTGGCCGCCGATCACCGTGCCGATATCATAGTAGGTCGGATATGCCGAAAGCTTAACACCTACATCCAATTCACCAACCGTGATCTCAACGGCATTTCTGCCCTCCTTGGTGGAAATGCTATCCCCTATTATTGCAACGGTAAGCGAATTGACAGGATTTTGCGCTCCTATCAGACCGCCACTCATCAGATCTTGCAGCCACTGCTCCTCGGTTCCTGTGTAGCTGTAAGTCTCACAAAAAAGCTCGTAAGCGGATTTGCCGTCTTTTCCGTCAATACCATCTTGTCCGTTGACACCGTCTTTACCATCCACACCATCAATACCATCTTGTCCGTTGGCACCGTCTTTTCCATCGACGCCTTCGGCTTTTACACCCGTATTGACACCGTTCAAGTACCAATATCCATCCTGAATATAGGGCGTATCGGTATGTTCCGATAGCGGTACGAACATATCACACCCAAACATTGAAAACGCAAGGATAAGTATCATCAACAAAGCGATTGCTTTTTTCATTTTTTCATTTCTCCAATAGCATTATATATTCTTTTAGAGCGTGCGTGTAAGAATAGCGGTAATCAGTTCCCAATTGTTGATAGTCGTAACCACCACCGCAATCAGCACAGGAAGAAGAATCAAATTTACCACGCGGTAAACCCATACCATCTTTTGTGTAGAGAGTTTGGAAAAGATCCAACGGTAAAGCGCAAACCCCACAAAATACCCCAGTGTGTTCATAATAAGGTCTGCTGTTGCAAAGTTGCCGATAATGGTGAAAAGTTGAACAACCTCAATGGAAAGCGACACGCCAAAACAGATGGCAAGGTCGCGCCAAATGTTCTTCTTTTTGAACAAGTGATTGAACAAAACTCCAAAAGGGGCGAACACAACTCCGTTTGCAAGAATCTCAAGAAATTCATTGATAAACACAAATCGAATTTGAAACGGAATGATATCATACAAAAAACGTTCCAAAATTGTCATCTTGCTCAGCCACTGATAATTCGGTACAACCATGTGAAAATCGTTGAATTTAAGCCACAGTGCCCAAAAAAGCACTGCAATGTAGGCAATCGTAGCAAAGAGAGCTCCTTTGCGCAATACACGCTCATCGTATACCGCAAAAATGTTTTTTCCCTTTTCTTTGATGCGCAACAGTACGTCCCTTGCGTTCTGCCCTGTTCGTCCGTTCCCTTTTTTATGCATTTTTTCATTCATACAAAGCGCCTCACGAATCAATCTGAGATTTATTTTTAGTATATCATATGAAAAAGAAAAAATCAAGCAAAAAGTCAAAAAACGACAAAATACTTGACAAGACTTGAAAAATGTGGTATGATAAACACGTATGCAGATGTTTCTGCAAAAATATGAAAGGAATTTTGAAATATGTCAGTTCAATTTGCAAAAGACGAAAAAGTAATCAAATCATTCAACTATGCAGCCATCGGCTACAACAAAAAGAAGGGCAAGTATGACACTTTTAAGAGTTTGATTGTTACCAACAAGCGCGTTATTCACGAGGCAGTTCGCGAAACACGCGGCAACGAAATGATTTTGCGTCAGGAAATGCCCGTTTCCGATGCGAAATACGTAAAGACCGTTATGGGCAAGAGCTCTGATATTTCGTTTTTGGTACAAGCTATCATTTATGCAGTTGTTGCTGTTGCAATCGCTGTACTTTCTACCCTTGAATTTGCCGAAAAGTTCTCCTTTGTTTTCCTGATTCTTGCTGCTCCCTTTGCAATTATTGCCATCAAAAAACTGGTTGATTATTTGAGAAGTTTTTCGAGCATTGTTAGTTTTTCCATCTTTACCGACCACCCCGTAACCCCCGTTTTGATGACTGCTGTTGCTGACACCGAACCTACTACCGATGCAGACGGCAACCCCAGAAAGAAAGCAAAGAAAGAACCCGCTCTTGAAATTCGCGTAAACTCTGAAATCGCTCGCGAGATCGCTGACGGACTCGGCGCAGCCATTTTGGATGCAGTTGCATACACAGGCGAAGAGCAGGAAAATGCTTTCCCTTCGGAAAACGCAGAAGAACTGCTCGTTGACGCTGATATCGTTGAGGAAGCATAAAAAACGTTTAATTTACATATCCATAACACAAAAAAACACGCCCTGCGGCGTGTTTTTTGTTGCTTTATTGACCGCCCTCTCCCTCAAAAATTGTTTCGACGATGCGCGGCGAGCGGTTTGGAGAATATCTCCAACGTGTGATATGTTGTGTTTCATTCGCATCAATGAAAAAACGCAGCGGAGTACGCGATGCCGGGGTGGAGCAGCAAGCATCGATGAGCACGAGCTTGACTTTCATGCGCTCGGGCAGAATGCTCTTGATGTAAACGGCAACGCTCTGCCCTATTTTGGAACGCAAAATAGCGGCTTCCTCCTCGCTCACTTCAGCAAGGCCTGCAAGGTTTGGTGCAAGTTCCACAAACACACCGTAGTTTTCAATACTGCGTACAATGCCGGTAACGGTCTGCCCCGCATCAAATGCGGCGGCGTTTTCTTCCCATGTTCCCAAAAGCTCACGGAGTGTGACATATATGCGCTCGCTCTCCCGATTGATACATTTGACAACTACGGGAATGGTCATTCCACAAGCCAATCTGTCTCGCGGATGCGAGATGCGCGAGACGGAAATGCAATCGACCGACAAAAGCGACGGAACACCGCACCCAACGTCTACAAATGCGCCAAAGGGTTCCAAATGTGTAACACGCGCCGTGAGAATGTCGCCCGCGCACAGACAATCCATATAATGTCGCATACACGCCTCTTGCGCCGCTCGGCGTGAGAGTTTTACCACAGGAATACCGTCGCGGCACTCAATCGCGAGGATTTTGCAAGCAACGGGCTTGCCGACGCGCGTGATAACGGCGATATCTTTTTTGGTCTCCCCTGTTCGACAAGCAACGGTATCCTCTGCCTCAATAATGCCACTCGCAGAGCGCAGGTCAACGTGCAGTCGCATTTCCTCGTCGCAAAGCGTAGCAATGCCCTCAATAATGGCGCCTTTGTTCATAGCGCGTTCAAGCCCTGCCAGAGAGGATAGGTATTCTCGGTTTTGTACAGTATCCAAAAGTGCCCCCTCGGGACGGTAAATATCGGTCATCATTTGTTTCTCTCCTTTCCTTTTTTGCGATCCGATTTCATTTCATCTTATGCGCCAAAGGGAGTGATTATGAATAGCCCTGTCATTTTGCGGCATAATAAAGAAAAAGAGGATTTGGAGAGAGATTTTATGTTGGAATTGTGCGGTGATTATCGCGAAAACGTGCGACGCGTGGATGAGGTTTTGCGCGTGCGTGATAATTTTGACATCATCAAAAAAACGCTCTTTGTCGGAGAACAGGAAACGACCTTATACTATATAGATGGCTTTGTTGATGGGGGATCTATGAACAAGCTGATGTTCTATTTTCTCTCGCTCAAAGGGTTAGGGAATCCCACTGACAGTGGTGAGGATGCCGCGGCGCGCTATTTTGTGGAGCATCATATGCCCTTTGTTGAAGCAGAAGTGATGGAAGACGGCGAAAAAATGCTCCAAATGCTCCTCTCGGGCACGACGCTGATGCTTGGGGAGACCTTTGGGCGCTTTGCCATTATCATCGACTCGCGCCCCTACCCTGCCCGCTCGGTTGCCGAGCCAGAGACCGACCGCGTGATGATGGGTTCACGCGACGGATTTGTGGAAACACTCGTTTTTAACACCGCAATGGTGCGGCGGCGTATTCGAGACCCTAACCTAACGATGTACTACACAAGCGTGGGGACGCGTTCCAAGACTGACATCGTGCTTTGCTATATCAAAGGGATTGCCGATGACAAATACGTGCAAAAGCTCTCAAACAAATTGGACTCTATCAAAACCGATGCCCTGACGATGGGACACGAATCCTTGGCGGAACTCTTAATTCGGCAGCGGTGGTACAATCCCTTCCCCAAAATTCGATATACCGAGCGTCCAGACGCGGCGGCGGCACAGCTCTTGGAAGGAAGCGTGCTCATCATTTGCGATAACTCCCCCGAGGTAATGGTCCTGCCAAGCACCATCTTCGACTTTATGCAGGAGACCAACGATTTCTACTTCCCGCCCCTGACGGGAACGTATATTCGCATCGTGCGGCATTTGGTGTTTTGGTCTACGCTTTTTCTCGTTCCCGTTTGGTTTTTACTCATTCGCAATCCCGAGTGGATTCCAAATTGGTTGGGATTTATTGTTCCCGAGGAGAGAGGGCGCATCCCCATTTTTGCGCAACTGATGCTGATGGAATTTATGATTGATGGCTTGCGGCTCGCGTCGATGAACACCCCGAGTATGCTTTCCAACTCGCTTGCAATCGTTGGCGGTTTGATACTTGGAGACTTTGCCGTGAGCATTGGATGGCTCATTCCCGAGGTCATTCTCTATATGGCGTTTGTTTCGATTGCTAACTTCACGCAACGGAGCTATGAGCTCGGCTATGCGTTCAAATTTATGCGCATTTTGCTCGTCATTCTCATAGAAATCCTCGACCTTGTTGGCTTTGGCATTGGAACGGCAATTATCATTCTGCTGCTTGTCAGCAACAAGACCGTCAACGGCGGACACTCCTATCTCTATCCACTCATTCCCTTCAACGGACGCGCACTGCTCTCTCTGTTTGTGAGAGTAAAAAAGGATAGCGGAGAGAAAAAGGATAGGCAGAAGATATAAAAACAGCAAAAAGGCACCCGTTGGGTGCCTTTTGTGCTTGTTTGGGAGACGATGCTACTTGATTTCGCATATGGCGAGTATGACGTTCTCTCCAAATTCGTTTGTTACGTATTTGATTTTAAGGTGTTGTCCGTTATGTGTTACA
>JAZSFM010000102.1:0-12651 GCA_045532215.1 Eubacteriales bacterium
TTTGAAAACTGGTTCCAGGATGATACTCGTAGCGGTGGATGCATTCTTGATATGCACATTCACGACATTGGTATGGCGCGCTATCTGCTTGGCGAGCCCGAATCCGTCAGCGTAACCGCTTACAATGGGCAGACCCGTTGGCAAATGGAAAACACCCGCTTGTTCTATCCAAACCTGACGGTTGTTGCAGACGGTTCTTGGAACGAAGGTAAAAAGAGCCCCTTCTCCGCTGGTCTGCGCGCAAGATTTGAGAAAGCACAGGTCGTTATGCAGGGCTATGCCGTTAAGGTATATCCTGATGAGGGTGAACCTTTTGTTCCCGACATTCCCGTTTGCCGTCCCTTTACCGAAGAATTCGCATTCTTCATCGATTTGCTTCTGAATGACAAAGAAAACCTCGAAAATCCCCCCGAGAGCGCTTACAAGACTGTAAAGCTTGTTGAACTGCTCCGCGAGAGTGCTGATAACGGTGCCGCTGTGCTGCCCATCAACTATTGATAAAAAGGAGATACCATTATGAAACTTGGATTACTCATTAACCTGCATCAGGATACCGATATTGATCTCAAGATCAAAGAAGTAAAAGAGATGGGCTTTGACTCCATTCAGCTTACCTGCTGGGATATGGCTTGCTACACCGACGAGTGGGTAGAAAAGGTTCTTGCCGCGCTCGAGAAGCACGGCGTTAGCATCTCCACCGTTTGGTGCGGTTGGAGCGGCAAGGCAGTTTGGAATGCTTTTGAAGGTCCTCTCACCCTTGGTATCGTTCCTCCCTTTGCTCGTTTCCAAAGAATTCTCGACCTCAAGGCAGGTTCCGACTTTGCAAAGAAGCTTGGCGTTAACCAAATTGCAACGCACGCGGGCTTTATTCCCGAAGATCCCAACACCCAACTCTATCGCGAGACTGTTGTAGCACTCCGCGAGATCGCCGCTTACTGCAAGAAGAACGGTCAGTACTTCCTGTTTGAAACAGGTCAAGAGACTCCCTTCACGCTCGCACGTGCCATTGAGGACATCGGTCTTGATAACCTCGGTGTAAACCTCGACCCTGCAAACCTCATTCTTTACGGCAAGGCAAACCCCGTTGACGCACTGCTCCTGATTGGTAAGTACGTTCGCGACGTTCACGCAAAGGACGGCGTATATCCCGATGCAGGTCACTCCTTTGGTAAGGAAACACCCCTTGGCGAGGGCCACGTTGACTTCCCTGCCTTTATTGCAGGACTCAAAAACTGCGGCTATGATGGCGTTGTAACCATTGAGCGCGAGATCAGCGGCGAACAACAAATCAAGGATATTCAAATCGCTAAGGAACTGCTTGAAAAGTACATCTGATAGCCCCAAAAGGAGACAACAACTATGAATCTTGGCGTTATCATTCGTTTGCGTGAGGAGACCGATCTTGACGCGAAAATTAAAGAAGCCAAAGAAATGGGCTTTGACTCGGTGCAGTTCACCTGCTGGCAGATGGAACGCTACACTGACGAAACCGCAGAGACGATTCTGAGTGCGCTGAACAAGTACGGTGTTCGTATTTCCACCTTTTGGTGCGGTTGGCGCGGCAAAGAGTCTTGGATGTGGAACTCTTATGAGGGGCCCTTGACACTCGGTATTGTTCCGCCCCACGCACGCTTCGAGCGCATCCTTGACCTGAAAAAGGGCTCGGATTTTGCCAAAAAGCTTGGCGTTGACCAGATTGCGACCCACGCCGGCTTCATTCCCGAGGACCCCAACACGGAGCTTTACCGCGAGACCATCGTCGCTCTGCGCGAGATCGCGGCATACTGCAAAAAGAACGGACAGTATTTCCTGTTTGAAACCGGACAAGAAACTCCCTTCACCCTTGCACGTGCTATTGAAGACATCGGTCTTGACAACGTAGGCGTTAACCTCGACCCTGCAAACCTCATTCTTTACGGCAAGGCAAACCCCATCGACTCACTGTATCTGTTGGGCAAGTATATTCGTGATGTGCACGCCAAGGACGGCGTGTATCCCGAAAGCGGTCACTCCTTTGGTAAGGAGACGCCTCTCGGTCAAGGACACGTCAACTTCCCCAAGCTGATCGCACGCCTCAAGGAGTGCGGCTATGACGGCCCCATTACCATTGAGCGCGAGATCCACGGTGAACAACAAATTAAGGATATTCGCATGGGTAAGGCGTTCTTGGAGCAATATATTTAATGATCTCTATCAAAAAAGGCATAGTCGATTTCGAACTATGCCCTTTTTGTACCCTATAACTTAACCATTGATTAAGTTATAAACAACTAATTGATAATTGTTTTTTGATAAATTACGTGCTATAATGGGATTACACCGGTGATAACCATTTCAAGGAGGTGCATTTATGCAACTGAATTTAGGAACAAAAATTAGAGAACTACGCCGACGCGACGGACGCACACAGGAAAATCTCGCCGAAGCGCTTGGCGTCACTGCACAAGCGGTATCGCGCTGGGAATCCGACACCACTTACCCCGATATGCAAATGATCCCTGCTATCGCAAATTACTTTCATATTTCTATCGATGAACTGTTTGGATATCACGATGATAGAGAGGAAAAAATTAGAGATATTCTTTTGAATGTTGATAAGGTTTTTTCTAAATATACACATTTCTATCCGGGAAGTTTATCCGAAGAGGTTGAAGATTGTATAAAGATTCTGCGCGCAGCGGCAGAAGAATTCCCAAATGAACCAAAGATCCTTTTGAAGCTTGCGCAAGCTCTTCAAATGTGGGGATGGCACAAATACGGATGTATGGCAGTTCACCCAACAGATTCAACAGAAATTATCGAACACGATATTCATTACAACTCTCAAAATATTTTTTGGCAAGAAGCTATTCGTATTTATGAGAAAGTGTTGCAATCAAGTCCAACTCCCCAAGATTGCGAAACGGCAATCTGTCAAATAATCCCTTTGTATTGCGAGATGGGAGAATTCGATAAGGCAAAAGCACTAGCGAACAAACAAAACAGTATTACGATTTGCAAAGAATTACTATTACCTGAGGCAACAAACGGTGAAGAAAGAGCAATGTACCAAAGCGAGGCAATTATAACACTTCTTTCAAAACTTGAAACCTCTATTTACAACGCGATTGCTGCAAGGCCAAAAATTTCTTCTTCTGAATATGGACAGCAAGTTCTACTGTCACTTATCAATCTATATGAATCAATTTTTGCCGACGGGAAATTTGGAAAATGTCATGGTGTTCTTGGATTTTTGTATTTAAGATTAGTCAATTGTGAATATAAAAACAATGAAAATAATTGTTTGGAAAAGGCGCTAATTTATTTTGACAAAGCATTTGACCATTATATGGAATCGATTCGCATTTACAATGAGGGCAATTATTGCTATTCTGCTCCGTTGGTTGCAACCTTGAAACCAGTGGAAAAAGGAGAGCTTGCTCCTACAAGTAGGGGAGATTTTTGGCAGAAACATCTTAGGAACTACCCTCAAAACATTCTTGACGAACTCCGCAAAAATCCCAAATACGCCGAATGCTTTGTATAATCCCCTGCCCTTCTTGCTCGAACAAAGCTTTTATTGAGTAATACATTCAATCACTCTTATCAAAGAAGGCATGGCTGAATTTTTCGGCTATGCCTTTTTCATCTCGAAAATTCAATGTTTGCTTGAATTTGAAACAATAAATTGATAATTGTTTTTTGTGGAATTTGTGCTATAATAGAATTACACCGGTGATAAACTTTAGGAGGTGCTTTTATGCAACTTGATTTAGGACAAAAAATACGCGAGCTACGCCGTCGTGACGGACGTACACAAGAAAATCTTGCCGATGCCCTCGGCGTGACCTCTCAGGCAGTCTCTCGCTGGGAAGCAAACGGCGGTTATCCCGATATGGAAATGATCCCCTCAATTGCGAATTACTTTGGAATTTCGATTGATGAACTGTTTGGGTATGACAATGAACGCTCCAAAAAGATCGACGAGCTGGTGAAAAAAATCGATTCTATGAATCTTCAAAACAACGGCGTGGATATCAATATTGATGAATGTATCGCTCTTGCAAGAAACGCATTGATCGAATTCCCGGGCAACGAAAAAATTATGCTATGCTTGGCTTCGGTGCTGTATAATGCAGGGTATGTTCGCTATGGAGAATACCATTTGACAGATGAAGAAGGATACGATGTTTTAGATGTTAAGAGACATCAGACCTATGGTGAATGGAAAGAGGCAATATCACTTTATGAGAAGTTATTGAAAACAGCGGAAGACGGCGAATCGCGGCATCGTATCATTCGAGAGCTCACCCAATTGTATTTGAATATCGGTGAACACACAAAAGCTCTCGAAATCATTGAAACCGCTCCCAATATTTACGGTTCAAGAGCATTTCTCAAAGCCAAAGCAACGGATGGCAAGAAAAGAGCCGAAGCATACGGCGAAGCGTTGTTGACAACAGTAAGAGCTTGCTCCGAGCTTATGGTCGCGGGAGTGATTGCTTATGGGCAGAATATGCCCGTAGGCGATAAGGTGCAAAGCTTGCAAGGTGCTATTGATATCTTTCATACCATCTGCACTGATGGCAACTACGGGCTGCATCATTCGTATATCGCAAGAATTTATACGTTACTTTCTTTGTACCTGTGGTTGGATGGGAAAAAGGATGAAGCATTTGAAGCTTTGGATCATTCGCTTACCCAAGAACGACTCTTTAACCAATGCTGTATGGAAGAAACAAACTACTATACTGCACCGCTCATTCGATTGGTTCAATGCGAAATGCGTCAAAACAATCCCGATTTCGACCTGCCGATTGAAACATCTCTAATAAGTCTTGCAGAAGATTGGCCCTGGTGGTGTGTTCCCGAATACAAAATCGTAAAACCTGAAATACAAGCTGACCCCCGCTGGAATGAATGGGTTTCCAAATTACAGTAATAATCCCCTGCCCCGCCTTGTGCGGGGCTTTACTTTTTGTCTATAAATGCAATAATAAATAGAAATTGAAGTCGTGCCTTTGCCTCCCTCCGGGAGGGAGGTGGCGAATGCAATGAGCCGGAAGGAGAGCGCGTCACTTGCGTATTTCGCTCGCCACAAAACAAGTATTTCTCCTTCGTACACGCGGGCTCCTCCCTGCTCCGCGACTCAGCGCGGAGCTTCCCTCCTCCCGGAGGAGGGCTAAAATGCGCCCTGTTTTAATGATCTTCCCTAAAATTCCTTCACAACCAATAACCATTTTTCTCTCGGGTATAACTCCCTCTTTTTTATCATATATTGAACAAAAAGATTTGGGAGGCAAAAATGAGAGGAATGGAAGAAAAAACGGTGTCGCCATCGATGGGGCTTCGGGAGGACGAGGTCCTGCACGCGCGGCGCGAGCATGGGGAGAACGTTCTATCGCGACAAAAGCGAAAAAGCTTTTTGCGACAGTTTTTGAGCAATTTGAATGATCCTGTTATTCGTATTCTGCTCGCGGCGCTTGGCGTTCATCTGCTCCTTTTGTTTGGCAACGGCGACCTTGCCGAGACCATCGGCATTGGCGTGGCGGTCTTTCTTGCCACCTTTATTTCCACCCTTTCGGAGTACGGTTCGGCGCGTGCTTTTGAGCGGTTGGAGCAGGACGCGGGCGGCATCCTTTGCCGCGTACGCCGCGGTGGCAAGGTGCGCGAGATTCCCATTCGCGAGGTGGTGGTGGGCGACGTTGTGCTTTTGAGTGCAGGCGATGCCGTCCCTGCCGACGGGAGGATGCTTTTGGGCGCTTTGCGCGCCGACCAATCTGCTATGACGGGTGAGAGCCGTGAGGTGCGCAAGTATCCGATGGAATCGTCCTCTATGACGCCCGATTCCCCATCTTCCCTCTTTCGCGGCTGCACGGTGACCGAGGGGAGCGGCGAGATGCTTGTGAGTGCCGTTGGGGATGCAACGTTTTTGGGGGAGATCTCACGCGAGATTCAAGTTGAAACACGCGAAAGTCCGCTCAAGCGGCGGCTCACAAAGCTTGCAAAGCAGATCAGTATTTTTGGCTACATTGCCGCGGCTCTCGTGGCGGCGGCGTATCTGTTTAACACATTTGTCATCAGCAGCGGTTGGCAGGTCGATCTCATACGCATCAAGCTGACCGATCTTTCTTATCTGCTTTCGCATCTGCTCCACGCATTCACCTTGGCGGTGAGCGTGCTTGTGACTTGTGTTCCCGAGGGGTTGCCGATGATGGTGGCTGTCGTTCTTGCGGCAAACATCAAGCGCATGGCGCGCGACCGCGTGCTGGTGCGCAAGCCCGTTGGCATTGAGGCCGCAGGTAGTATGAACATCCTTTTTACCGACAAAACAGGAACGCTGACCGAGGGCAAAATGAAGCTTTCGTCCATTCTGCTCCCCGACGGAGCAGAGACAACGCTTGCAAAGCTTTCTCGTTCCCATTCGCGAACATGGGAGCTGACAAATCTTTTTCTCCACCTCGGAACCGATGCGACGGTTGGCGCAGATGCGGATGGAAAAGCAGTTGCTCTTGGCGGAAATGCAACTGCACGCGCATTGTTGGAAAGCGTTATAAAACTCCCAAAACCCGAGGGCGTGAGCGTTCTTTCGCGCCTCCCTTTTGATAGCACTCGCAAATATTCCGCCGCCTCTTTTGGTGGGCGTGAACGGCTAACGTTTGTCCTCGGTGCGCCCGAAAAGCTCTTTCCGTTTGTGAACGATCAAATGTGCGAGGATGGAATGATTGTTCCCTTTTCGCGCTCTCGCGTCGAGGGAAGTTTGAAAAAACAGACACAAAATGGCAGACGTGTGCTGATTTTGACGGTTTCGCGTGAGAATGTTGCCGCTCCCCTGCACGCAGACGGTTTGCGTGGCTCTCTTACTTATCTTGGTGCGTTTTGCTTGCAAGATGCTCTGCGGAATGAAGCAATCGATGCCGTGGCGGGCTTGCAGGACGCGGGCGTGCACGTGGTGATGATTACCGGCGACGCTCCCGAGACTGCCGCGAGCATCGGCCGCGCCTGCGGAATTGTCAACAAAGAGTGCGACATCGTTCTTTCGGGTGAAGAATTGGGGACGCTTTCCGACACACGCGTGGGAGACATTCTCCCACGTCTTGCCGTAGTTGCGCGTGCGCTCCCGACCGACAAGAGCCGCTTGGTACGTATCGCGCAGGAGCGCGGATTGGTGGTTGGAATGACGGGTGACGGCATCAACGATGCTCCCGCCTTGCGGCGCGCCGACGTCGGTTTTTCGATGGGCAGCGGCACGCAGGTGGCAAAGGATGCGGGGGACATCATCATCCTTGATAACAACCTTGCCACCATTGTACGCGCGGTGCTTTACGGTCGTGGAATCTTTAAGAACATCCGCAAGTTCATCACGCTTCAGTTGACAATGAATTTCTGTGCCGTTGGCGTGACGATGATCTGCCCTTTCCTTGGGTACGAGTCGCCCGTGACGGTTGTGCAGATGCTTTGGATCAATATGATTATGGACACCCTTGGCGGTCTTGCGTTTGCAGGCGAGGCGGCTCTGCCAGAATATATGAAAGAGCCGCCCAAAAGGCGTGACGAGCCGATTTTGAACGGCTATATGGTAAATCAAATTGCCTTTCTCGGTTCTTTTACGGTGGGATTGTGCATTCTCTTTCTCAAGTCACCGCACATCACCGCAGTATATCGAAGCGAGCCAAATAACATTTACCTGCTCACCGCGTTTTTTGCTTTGTTCATCTTCTCGTCGGTGTTCAACTGCTTCAACGCGCGCACCGACCGCCTCAAGCTCACAGCAGGTCTTGGCAAAAACAAGGTCTTTCTTTTGATCATGGGCGCGATTTTGACCATTCAAATTCTGTTTGTTTACCTCGGTGGAAGTGTATTGAGAACTGTACCTTTGACGGCACGCGAGTTGTTTGTGACAATGGCGCTCTCGCTCTCGGTCTTCCCTGCCGATATTTTGCGGAAGGCAATTTTGCGGTTGCGGAAAAAGAAGACGGGATATTGACAAAAAATGTAGGGGCGACCATTGGTCGCCCGCTTTTGCGAACAATAATCTTTTGTTTTTTCGGGATGTCGAGGACGTCGTCCCCTACAAAACAAATGTTAAAAACGCCAAAAAAGCGAGCCGCGGGTGCGGCTCGCTTTTGTTGTGTTTTTTATTCTTCGGGAACGTAGTTATAATGAATGGTAGCATGATAGATTAAGTCATAATTATCGTCACCTATCGTTATCTTCTTCCATTCGGCCTTACTACCGGTATAGTAAACATCGGTAAGGCTGTCACAAAAATTGAACGCAGAATCACCAATACTCGTGACGCTATCGCCAATGGTGACACTCGTCAAGGTGTCGCAATTATAGAACGCATAATCGCTAATGCTTGTGACGCTATCGCCAATGGTGACACTCGTTAAGGTGTCACAATTATAGAACGCATGATTACCAATGCTTGTAACGCTATCGCCAATGGTGACACTCGTTAAGGTGTCACAATTATAGAACGCATGGTTACCAATGCTTGTAACGCTATCGCCAATGGTGACACTCGTTAAGGTGTCGAAATTATAAAACGCATAATTGCTAATGCTCGTTACGCTATCGGGGATAACAAGTTCTGTAATCAAGTTGCCGTTGAGATACAAATTATGCGCATATTGCAACGAATTTGAATAGGAACTACTGAAATTGATATTGCACCAAGCTGCCAAATCGGTAATATAGACACTCGTCAATGCGTCGCAATTAGAGAACACCTCATAACCAATGTTCGTGACGCTATCGGGAATGATGACGCTCGTTAAAGATGTACAACCCGAGAACGCATAATCGCCAATGCTTGTAACGCCATCAGGGATAACAAGTTCTATAATCAAGCTGTCGTTGAGATACAAATTATGCGCATAGTACAAGGGATTGGAAACATAATCGCCGAAATTGATATTACACCAAGCAGCTAAGTCAGTAATATGGACACTCGTCAAAGCGTCGCAATTAGAGAACGCATAAGCGCCAATACCTGTGACGCTATCGCCAATAGTGACACTCGTCAAAGCGTCGCAATTAGAGAACGCCTCATAACCAATACTCATGACGCTATCGCCGATGGTAACACTCGTCAAGGCGTCGCAATTACGGAACGCCTCCCCACCAATGCTTGTGACGCTATCAGGAATAGTCACACTCGTCAAGGCGGTGCAATTACGGAACGCCTCCCCGCCAATGCTTGTGACGCTATCAGGAATGGTCACACTCGTCAAAGAGGTGCAACCCGAGAACGCAGAATTTCCAATGCTTGTGACGCTATCGCTGATGGTAACACTCGTCAAGGCGGTGCAATTACAGAACGCCTCCCCGCCAATGCTTGTGACGCTATCGCCGATGGTGACACTCGTCAAGGCGGTGCAGCCCGAGAACGCACTCTTGCCGATGACAATTACCGAATTGGGAATTGTGATTTCTTTCAAAATTTCAGAACCGAACGAGCCAACCTCAGTTACCGCTTTGCCCTTGTATGTAGCGGGGACTTCAATTTTGGAAAGATACTTTGCTTGACCAATTTCAACTGCGTATGTACCGTCATCCTTTAGGAAGAAAGTCAAGCCAAGCGGATTTTCGCCTGTGGGAGCTTGCGCCTCATTACACGATGCAAACACAAAAACAAATGCAGTGATTAGCAAAAGAGCACATAAAATTTTCTTCATCGTCTCTCTTTCCTTTCTCTTAAACAGATTTTTTGAAATTCCTCTCGCAAGTTACAGTTATTATAGCACACTTTTTTCCTTTTGTAAAGAAAGATGGCAAAAAATGTTACCAATTCGCGCAAAAGGCGCAAGATTACAATAAGGCGCACCTATCAAGCAGGTACGCCCTTGTTGTTTATTCAATTATTCCTCATCCTCTTCGAATCTTCCGATTCCGACAAGAGAATCGACGGGGAGTGAGAACAGGATGGCACCGCCGTCGGTTTTGAGGCCTGCACATTCGCGGATGGCTTCCATGATTTTTTGCTTATATTCGTGCGAGGTCAAAAATGCAATGGTGTCGGTCTCCTGCTTAAAGGTCGTACCGATAATCTGCTCGACCTGCTTATTGTTAACGCTGCGCGTGTGCATAATGGTAGCACCCGTGGCGCCTGCCGCACGGCTGGCATCCAGCACGGCATCGGTGAATTTTTGATTGACTACGGCAACGATCAGTTCGTGCATTTTTCGTGTCTCCCTTTCTTTGTTGCTTTTTTGTGTTTCGGTGGCATCCTCGCGGTACGGCGTGGACAAAATGGCGTTGCTGATGAGGTTGGAAATGCCTGAGAGCGGAATGGTAAAGGCAATTCCGTTGCCCATCAAATAAAGTTTGAGACGCTTGTTGATAGCGCGCAGAACGCGTGCCTCACAATAATTGGGAATGAGCGAATATACAATGCGTTTTTCGATTTCATCCAAGCCAAGATAGCTCATATAGTGCGACTTTGCCGTGCCGTATCCCAAGCCCGAAAAGCTGAGTGCGGCGCATTGCTCGTTACAAGCTTCGGTGAGTGCTATTTCGTCTCCCTTTTTGATGATGCACACCAAGAGCTTGACGCGTTTTTCAGGTGTTGTTGTACGCTTTGCCATCAGTTTTTCACCTCCTCGGTGTAGTCGATGAAGTATTCCTGCTCGGAAATAAAGCGGCTGACCGCTTGACGGGATTTGAAGTTATACATCAGACCGCAGATTTGAATGGAAATGATAGGCGTAAGTGCCACAAATGCCACGCATCCGAATGCCTGCGTCATCACGCTCTCACCAAGAGCGAGGCAAGCACCCGTAGCCAACGGCAGGACGAATGCACTCATCATCGCACCGCTGGCAACTCCACCGGAGTCGAATGCGATACCGACAAAGAATTTGGGAACAAAGAAAGTCAGTCCCAAGGCAATGATGTATCCGGGAACCAGGATCCAAAGAATGTTGATTCCCGTAAGTACTCGGAGCATCGAAAGTCCCAATGCGGCAGAAACACCGATGGAAAGGGCGAGACGCATTGTCGATGCGGAAATGGCACCCGCGGTGATCTGCTCGACTTGCTTATTCAAAACATAAACAGCGGGCTCGGCATTAACGATAAAATAGCCCAAAAGCATTCCGATGGGAATGAGAACCCACTTCCACGCACCGTTAAGAGATGCGAGTGCGCGGCCGAGCTCCTGACCAACGGGCAAAAATCCCTCATTGGCACCTGTGAGAAAGATGACAAGTCCTACAAAGGTATATACAATACCAATGCCTACGCGCAAAAGCTTACGTGCCGTAAATGCGCGCGTGAGGAGTTGGAACAACAGTGCAAAAACAATGATGGGCAAAAGTGCTTTTGCAATCTCTTCTGCGTGGTCTGCAAGACCGTGCAGATAGCGCACTGTGAGGTCTTGCGTGTCAATGACCTGCTCAATAGGAGTGCCAACGTAGCTTCCACCCTCAATGGAGAAGCAAATGCCAAGAACCATAACAGAAAGGATAGGTCCTACACTGCAAAGAGAAACGAGACCGAAAGCATCGTCGTGCCCTTCCTCGCCCGAGCGCATACTCGAAACGCCCGCGCCGATTGCCATAATAAACGGAACAGTCATAGGTCCTGTGGTAACTCCGCCCGAGTCGAACGCCAGCGCCCAAAAATCGGGAGAAACAAAGAAAACACAAAGGCCAAAGGTAATGATGTAAAAGATAATGAGCAAGAGCGAGAGACTGATCTTAAACATTACGCGAAGCATACCAATGATGAGGAAAATGCCAACGCCTACTGAAATAGTAAGAGTGAGAATTTGCATCATATCGGCGTTTCCTGAAAGATCTGCTACCTGACTTGCCAAAATTTGCAAATCGGGCTCGGAGATGGTGACAAATACACCAATGAGAAAGCTGACAAGCGCAATGAGCCAAATCTTATTCGATTTTGCAAGATAAGAACCGATTTTGGAACCGATCGTCTGCATCGACATCTCTGCCCCCATTGTAAAAAGCGAGAGACCGAAGATAAGGCAAACAACGCCAAAAATAAAGAACAGGAAGATGCCCGGCTCCATAGGAGTCAACGTAATTGCCAATACCGTTACGATGAGAGCGATGGGAATGATCGAAGAAAATGATTCTGAAATCTTGGATTTGATGAGATTTTGCAACGCTTCTTGTTCCTTTCGTAGTAATTGAGGGCCACATCCCCTCATTTTATATTATAACAGACTAAAGTGGAATTTGCAAGTTCTTTTTGTCGTTTTCCAAAAAAATTCTTACCTATTTATAATATATTTTTATTCATTCTTAAAAAGCAACGCACATTTACAATTTGTTCATTTTTGGGGCGCTTTTTTAACAAAATATATATAGATTTTTAAGGTGCGTTTGCGGTATAATGATTGGGTAAAATTTTCATTTCAATAAAAGAAAGGGACTATGTATGGAATTTTTGGAATTTCTCTACAAAAGTATCGCGTACATTTTTACAGAACCCGGCGCGTGGAAAATGCCTGTGATGTGGACCATCGGCGGTCTTTTAATCTTCCTCGCCATTAAAAAGGAAATGGAGCCGACTCTCCTGTTGCCTATGGGATTTGGTGCAATGCTCGTTAACATTCCGTTTGCAGATGCCATCACCGAACACGGCGCTATTACGACGCTCTACAATGCAGGTATTGCAAATGAGCTTTTCCCCCTGCTCCTC
>JAZSFM010000054.1:0-9978 GCA_045532215.1 Eubacteriales bacterium
GGTAAATTTTTTGCGGAACAGTGGGAAGAGAGAAAGTGCCGTTAACTGTGCTACTGCAAGAACTGCGGCAAAGTCCATATACATTCCCTCGTCACCGTAGGCATACTTGAAATAGTAGGTACCAAACGCGGTTGTGGTGCAGTAACCGATCATAAACAGTGCCATTGAAACAGCGGTAACCATCAATTGATCGTTGCCAATCAGCGCGCGCCAAAGATCTTTGAGGGTAGTTCTCTCCTCTTTTTCGAGTTTGCTTCTGTCCTCTTTTACGCCAAAAAGGGTCACGCTTTGGAACGCCCACATAATCAGCGCGGTGATAATGGCAAAAATGAAGTAAACGTCGCGGTCACTCATATTGAGGAAAGAGAACATAGAAGGAACGTTGAGATAGATAAGAACCATGGAGAACATACCAACGTTTGCACAAATTCTGGCAAATGCACCCACACCCTCACGCACCTTTTGGTCTTTGGAAATAGCAGGCATCAGCGACCAATATGCAATATCGTTGAGCGAGAAGAAAATGCTAAACAACAAATAAGTAACGCCCAAAAGAATGATATGTGCAGTCTCTCCCATACGGAAATTATGAAACATCAAAACACTCAAAATTCCCGTACCGATCATACCAACAAGAATCCAGGGCTTGAATTTGCCCCATTTGGTTTTGGTACTGTCAACGATAGCACCTACAAAGGGGTCGATAACGGCATCAAAAATGCCAAAAAGCGTCAGCATAACACCGATAACGGCAAGTCCGCCATCCGAAAAACCGACAACGTCGGTCAAGTGCACCAAAAGATACATGCTGACCAAGGAATACAGAGCATCTCTGCCTACGGTTCCCAAGCCGAAGCATATTTTGTTTCGTTTCATTTGTTTATCCATTGTTGTTTGTTCCTTTCTCGTTCTCAATTTTTTGAATTAGATACAGGGTACTGCCAAAGTCACCGAGGATGCGCAATGAGGGGTGATACCCCGTTCCGCTATACTGCATGGAAAGCGGAATACCCGATTGCAATCCAGCACCCGAGACGGTGTAGGATTCCTCGCCATCCTTCATTGAAAAGTGACTATTGACAAAGCGCATAAGTACTCCGTCTGCCTTGACGGATATGGGAAAAACGTGCTTGATGAGAGAACCGAAGCGTGAAATTTTGAGGCGTTGCTCAACTGTTTTGAGAGTGTAGGTTGCATCTCGTTCGGTGTTCAAAATGCGCAAGGTATCGCGTGCAGGGCTGGTATGGTATTCAAGATTATAAATTGCCGCAACTGTTTCGTCACCGCGGCTGATTTGCCAACATTCCCTACCCTCGCCTGCATCAAGACGTGCAAAGCGTCCGTATTGTAGTGTTTTGCGGTGGGCTTTGTAAAAGGCGATTTGTTTTTTGATTTGCTTGCGTTCCTCGGGTGTCAGTTCACCAAAATCTAACTCATAGCCAAGCACACCGAAGGTTGCCACATTAAATCGAGTGGAAAGCGGTGCATCGCGCAGGGTTTGCTGATTGGGCGTCATAGAGACGTGAGCGGACACGCAAGATGGTGGATAGAAGCAATAAATGCCTTTTTGAATATCAATTCGTTCACGTGCGTCGGTGTCGTCCGACGTCCAAATTTGCGGTGAGTAGCAAAGCATACCAAGGTCAAAGCGGTTGCCGCCCGAGGAGCAGCTTTCCAAAAGTACCTTGGGGTGCTTTTGGCAAAAAATGCGGTCAAGCACTTCGTAAAGTCCTAAGATATACCGATGGAAGAACTCCCCTTGGTTTTTCAGCGTCTGTGAGTACATATCGCTGATATGGCGGTTATAATCCCACTTAACGTAGGAAATGGGAGCCGAGGAAAGCACGGCATCCAAAGCGTTTACAATATAGTCCCGCACATCGGAACGTGTGAGGTCAAGCACCAACTGATTGCGCCCGTAGCTTGGTGCTCTTCCGGGCACTTGAATTGCCCACTCGGGATGTGCGCGATAAAGGTCGCTATCTTCGTTGACACATTCTGGCTCAAACCAAAGCCCGAATTGCATGCCCATCTTGTTGATGCGCTTTGCCAAGGATGTGATTCCGCCCGGGAGCTTTTTGGTGTTGACTGTCCAATCGCCAAGTCCTGCGGTGTCGCTATTGCGCTTACCAAACCATCCATCATCGAGAACGAACATCTCGACGCCCAGCCCTTTTGCTTTCCGCGCAAGGGCCAGGAGCTTGCGACGGTTAAAATGGAAGAAGGTTGCTTCCCAGTTGTTGATGACAACGGGGCGCTCACTCTCGCGAAAATCTTTGCGGATGATATGGTCGTTGACAAAATCGTGCATATTTGCCATCAGCGCGTTCGTGCCACCCGTGGTATAGCTCATCACCGCTTGCGGTGTAACAAAGCAATCACCCGTTTTGAGTTTCCATAAGAAGCACTGCGGATTGATGCCGCTCATCACACGAAGCGTATCATGATTTCCCATCTCCACGGCGGAATAATGGTTGCCGCTATAAATGAGGTTGAAGCCCAATACGTCGCCCCACTCCTCGTTTGCGCCATTTTTCTTGAGCATAAAAGCAGGGTTGTGACGGTTAGAGGAATCTCCTGTGGTGGAATCGTTGATGAGAGTTCCGTAGGAAATGGGACGTTCGTGAATATGTGCCTCCTTTGCCCAGCCGCCATCGAGCGTGAGCATTGTATAGTCAGCACGTGGCAGATCGAACATAAAGCTCATCAACTTGCGAATGATAACGTCCCCATCTCCGCCGTTGCAAAGACGCGCGTGGCGTGCAATAACATTGCAATCCTCAAATACGGTGTAATGGAGTTCGAGTTTGAGGTTGGGATATTTCTTGTCTGTCAACACAACTGTGAGCGTTTGTCCCTTGCCGTGTGCAAAAGGAAGATTTTCGTCTCTTACGGGAATACCCGAAACAATGTGGCTTTGATAAACAAAATCGGTGACGAAAGAGCCATCGGGAAGAATCAATTCCATCGGGGTGTGGCGGTAATCCCCTTTACCAATGCCTGAATACTCTTGCGGAAGTGTCTCCAAGGAATAAGCGGTATCCTTATCATCATAAGCCACCGTGGTGCCAAGCATGATATTGTTTTTTAGGCATAGCGCCTCGGCATCGGAAATCGATACTCGCGTGCCGTAATAGACGTGCTCAAGATGTCCGCGCGAGGTTACGCGGAAGAGATAGGATGTGTTTTGCGTCTCCAACGAGAAGACGCCATTCTCTACTTTAATCATTTTTCAATCTCCAAAAGACGGAATTCAAAGGGTTTGAGCGTATCTTGGTTGATGTCTTGATAGTTGCAAGCAATCAGCTTGTTCCCCTTGTTCACAACGGTGGGAAGTTTTGCATTTTTGCCTGTAAAATTGCAAATAGAAAGCAATGTTTTGCCATCCAATTCGCGTGCAAAGACATAGACTGCGCGTCCCTCGTAAACCGAGCGGAACTTGCCATCAATCAAAACGGGATGCGTTTTGCGCAACGCAATCATCTGCTTCCAAAATGCAAGCACGCCATTGGGATCGGCTTTTTCTGTTTCGACGTTGACTTCGGTATGATTTCCGTTAACCTTGAGCCAGGGTTTTCCGCTCGAAAATCCTGCATTCTTGCCTGCCGTCCACTGCATAGGTGTACGACCGTTATCGCGAGAGGTGCGTTGAATCATTTTCCAACGAATACCCTTGGGAATACCGAGTTTGGTTGCCATTGCCCAAATGTTGTGGCTTTCAATATCCTCTACCTCATCAAGATTTGCAAAATCACCGTTGGTCATACCAATTTCTTGTCCCTCATGGAGATAGGGGGTACCACGCAAGGTCATTTGGAGCCCCGCCATCATTTTGGATGCCTCCTTACGATAGGGCCCGAGATCATCAAAGCGTGAGATAAAGCGCGGTTGATCGTGATTTTCAAAGTAGCAAGCATTCCAATCAAGGGCGGTCTGCCACTTGGTCAAGCACTTCATCAAGCGACGCGGAACAAGCTTGGTTTTGAACCACTTGACAATGATTTGGTCACATTCCATATGCTCAAACGCGAATACCATATCCAATTCCTTGCGCTCGGGCGAGGTAAGGTCACGCGCCTCGGGAATATCAACAAACACCGTCTCTCCTACCGTAAAAGCACCGTAGGGCTCAAGAACTTCGCGGTTCAAGGTCTGCAAAATTTCGTGGCATCCCTCGGTGGAAAGATAATGCTCTTGACCTGTCAAAATGGCACGCGGACGGCCGTTTTCGAGCGACTGCTTGTGAATGACGTTGATAACATCACAGCGGAAGCCGACAACACCTTTATCCAACCAAAAGCGCATAATCTTTTTGATTTCTTCGAGGACCTCGGGATTGTTCCAGTTGAGGTCGGGTTGCTTTTTAGAGAACAAATGCAGGTAGTATTCATCCTCGCTGTTGCCAAATTTTGTCCAAGGGCACTCTGCAAAAAAGTTGCCCCAGTTGTTGGGAAGTTTGCCCTTCTTTCCCTTTTTGATGATGTAATAATTTTTGTATTTTTCCTCACCTGCAAGTGCACGTTGGAACCATTCGTGCTCGTCGGACGTATGGTTGATAACGAGATCCATCAAAATGCCAATGCCACGCTCTTTTGCTTTGGCAACCAGTTCATCAAAGTCTTCCATTGTTCCAAATTCGGGCTGAATGGCGGTATAATCGGCAATATCGTATCCGTTATCGTCGTTTGGACTGACATAAACAGGTGAGAGCCAAATGGTATTGATGCCAAGTTCGGCGAGGTGATCCAATCCCTCAATAATGCCGCGAATATCCCCTACTCCGTTGCCTGTAGTATCCTTAAACGAACGCGGATAAATTTGGTATACAATCGTATTCTTTTGATAACTCATATGTTTTCTCCTTTATGTGAGGCAAAGTTCTGCTCTCCTTATTATATCATATAAAAAAGATTTTTTCAACAGTCAATTTGCAACAAAAAAGTCCATTTGCACGGGACAAATGGACTTTTGAAAAATGAAAGGACGAAATCAATCGGTGTCGTCTTCTTTTTCTTCCGTTTCTCTCTCTTCTGCTGCTCTTTTGCGAGCACTCTCTCTGGCAATCGCGTGTGCTTTTTCTTCCTTTTCTTCGGTGGTGATCTCCCAGTGAATAAGGATAGCAAGAATTGCACGCAATACGATAATAATACCCAAAATCAAAAGTTCTTGAAGCTCTCTGACGATAACCGTATTGACGATTTCGGCACCCATTTTGAATTCAAGTGCTAGGGATAGGCTTCTACCCAATGCGATAACCGCATTTTGACGCTCGGAACCTTTCTTGCGAAAGATTTTGAAATAGCGGAGCAAAACTCTGATAGAGCCAAAAATAACAATGCATATACCAATAATCTCAAGCGTATGTACCGTTATTTTTGCCAATGCGCGAAGTAACTGATCATAGGCAGCTAAAAATTGATCCATTTTTTCTTCCTTTCCAAACGCAACCGTTATTTGCTACGTTTTCATCATTTGTTTATATTATAACCTAAAATACGCGAAAATGCAAGTATTTTTGCGTTTTTTCTTCACATCATTCGCGAAGCGAACATCATTAGACGAAAACGTCATCATTTACCAAAGGTAAACATCATTCAAAAAACGCACCTTTGTCACAAGACAAAAGTGCGTTTTTTGTTGGTGGAGACAATAGGAATCGAACCTATGACCTCTTGCATGTCAAGCAAGCGCTCTAACCATCTGGGCTATGCCTCCGGGGACGGTGTATATTATATCATACGATTTTGAAAATTGCAAGAGGTTTTGGCAATTTTCTGAAAATATTTTTTCGTCTTCAGGCAAAACGAAAAAAGGAACTCTTGTCGCCAAAAGTTCCTGTTTCGTTTTTTATTTTTCATTCTCTCCTTCATATCGCTTCATGGCTTTCCAAAAGCCGGAGTAGGAGCGATAGCCGACATATTTGGCGATTTGCTCAAGGGACGCATTCTCTGCTTGCATCAGTTGGTTTGCGATGCGCATACGCACTGCTACGAGTTCCTCACGGAAGCTATGTCCCGTATATTGCAGGACGAGGCGTTCGGCGTGGCGCTCGGAAATGTGGAGCTGCTCGGCAAGATCGGAAAGATAAACGTCCTTATCGTAATTGAGGATAAAAAATTCGCTGATAAGGAAGTTATAATCCTTGATTTCGGTGACTCCGAGGTGTTCAACGTGGTAGCGGTTGCAAAATAGCGGAATGTAGAGCGCAATGGTGCTATAGTTGCCTGTGAGTTGGCATTGCTGAATTTCCTCGAAAAAGGCCTTGACGATGCCAATTTCGATAGGATACGTGCGAATATCGTCGGCTTGGCAATCGGTTTGAAAGGCGGTATGTAAGAGATTTTCATCCTGATAGGTACAACAATGCATCAAGGGTGCGGGAATTGTCAGAATGGTGGGGCCATTGACAGTTAGGGGCTGATTATCGATGAGAAACTCTGCTTTTCCTTCTCCCAAAACGTGGATCTCCGCATAGTTATGCTTATGCAAAGAGGTGTCGGTTTTTGGGGAAACGTAAAAGCCATCTTGCAAGAATGCTTTATAGTCTTTTTCGATCATTTTGAAAGATAATTCGTAGTGCATAATGATTTCCAAACAAGACATCAAGATTTCATTTTTGTCGGGTGGGCTTATTGCAATCCGAGGCAAAATGATGTATAATTATTGTAGCATACCAAAGATAGATTGTCAAGGAGATTTTACATGAAAATTGTGCGCATTGGCGAGAAAAAAATCATTATGAGCGCTCCCGACCAAAGAAATAACTATTTTGCTTGGCCAAGCGCAAAACGTTTGCAGGACGGTCGCATTGCCGTTGGCGCTTCGGGTTTTCGCGTTCGCCATATATGTCCGTTTGGTAAAGCCGTTATGATGACGAGTGAGGATGAAGGAGAGACATATTCTGTTCCCTTGCCCGTAATTGACACCTGCCTTGACGACCGCGACTGCGGCATTGCAACATTTGGCGACAGCGGCGTGATGGTGACCTCATTTAACAACACTGTCAACTTCCAACGCAAGCACGCGCTTCCTGAGGAGATGGCGCATCTTGACAGCATTTCTTCCAAGGATGAGGCGAGTGATCTTGGAGCAACATTCCGCATCAGCCACGACAGCGGAGAAACGTTTGGCCCTCTTTATAAGAGCCCGATTACTTCCCCACACGGCCCCATCGAGTTGAAAAACGGAACTATGATGTGGCTTGGCCGCACGTTCAGTTGCGAAAATGCCCGTATGGAGACCGATGCCGTGAAGGCCTACAGTGTCAACACCGCTGATGGCAGCATGGAGTATCTCGGCGAAATAGAAAATATTGTGGTGGACGGACATCAGACACTCTCTTGTGAGCCCTATGCCATCGAGCTTGACGACGGTACGATCTTGGCTCACATTCGCGTGCAATATTACCCCATCAAACTCTACACGCTCTATCAATCCAAATCCATCGACGGTGGTAGAACTTGGACAAAACCCAAGCGCATCTTGCCTATGTCGGGCGGAGCTCCCGCACATCTTTTGAAGCACTCCTCGGGGCTCCTGATTTGTACCTACGGCTTTCGCGGAGACCCGATGGGAACCGCTCCCTTTGGAATTCGCGTGATGTTCAGCCGCGATGGCGGCGAAAGTTGGAGTGCGAGCGAGGATATTTATGAGAATGATTTTAGTCTCGACCTTGGCTATCCCTCAACAGTTGAACTGAAAGACGGAACTCTTTTGACTGTCTTTTATGCTCACCTTGAACCCGATGACCCCGCCGTAATTTTACAACAGAAATGGAGAATTGAAAATGATGAAATTTAGTGGCGTTATGCCGGCTCTGGTGTCTCCCCTCGATGCCAACGAAAACATAAATATTCCCGTACTCAACCAGCTTTTGAATGACCTTTTGGCAAAGGGTGCCGACGGCTTTTATCTGTGCGGCGCTACGGGCGAAGGCATTGCCATCTCCCCCGAGCAGCGTATGGTGCTTGCCGAAGAAGCCATCAAGACCGTTGGCGACCGCAAGCCCTGCATCGTTCAAGTAGCATCGGGAAACTTTGAGGATGCCATCCGCCTGGCAAAGCACGCCGAAAAGGTTGGGGCTGCTGCCATTTCGGCAACCCCTCCCCTGTTCTTCTCCTATGACAAGGATGATGTTTACAACTACTACAAAAAGCTTGCTGACGCGGTGTCTATCCCGATGATGATTTATTACAATCCCGCTGCAGGTTTCCATATCAATGCCGATATTGCCGCCAAAATGTTTGAAATTGACAACGTAACGGCAATTAAATGGACAAGTTCGGATTACTATCAAATGATGCGACTGCGCGACCTCACCCACGGTGAAATGAATATCATCAACGGCCCCGATGAAATGCTTTTGATGGGACTTTCGGCAGGTGCTGACGGTGGCATCGGTACAACCTATAACTTTATGTTCGATATCATTCGCGGAATTTACGATAATTTTGTAAAGGGCGACCTCGAAACCGCTCGTGAATATCAAACGCGTGCCATTCGCATCATTTCGGTGCTGCTCAATTATAAAATCATTCCTGCTGCAAAGGTCGTCCTTGAAGCACAGGGCTATGCCGTTGGCAATGCTACTTACCCGATGAAACGCTATTCCGACGAAGAAAAAGCAACAATTGTTGCGCAAATGAGGGCAGCGGGGTTGGAAATATAAAACCAAACAAGGTTGTCACAATTTGATGCAGAAGACGTAATCGACTGCTCGTAGCCGTACAGGTGTACAGCAGAGAGGTCAAACGCTACTAACAAGCCACACATAAAAATGAAGAAACCCACCGATTTTCCGGTGGGTTTCAACTTGATATACCCCTGTTTCAAATCCAATCAAAATTCAATTTGCCTTTTGGGTGTAGCTTTTGTTCTGCGCGAAGTGAAACAACCCTTAAAGAAGAATACAAATCAGTCCGTTGCTGCCCTCGTTGATGATGCGTTCAAGCGTTTCGGAAAGCTTTTTGCGCGATTCTTCGGGCATATGCTCGAGTTTGTTGTGGAGTCCTTCGTTGATGAGTTCATAGAGGGATTTGCCAAACAGATTCGATCCCCAAATACTCTTGGGGTCTTCTTCGAATTCTTTGAGGAGATAGCGCACCATATCCTCGGATTGCTGCTCGGTTCCTACCATTGGGTTGATCTCGGCGGCAATGTTGGCACGGATCATATGAACCGACTGTGCCGCGGCACGCAGTTTGACACCATAGCCGCCTGCCTGCTTAACGATTTGCGGCTCTTCAAGGTGCAAATCTTCCACATCGGGCATCACAATGCCGTAGCCGCGCTCGTTGACCTCCTCAAGTGCTTCGGCGACCTTATCGTATTTCTCTTTCATTACCGAAAGGTCACGAAGAAGCGCGATGAGTTCTTCTTCTCCGCCAACAGCAAAGCCCGTCAGTTCGCTAATAATATCGTAATAAAGTCCGTCTTTCATACAGAGCGAAACGATTGCTTTGCCCGTGCCAAGGTCTAAAATATCGATGTTGGCGCGCTCGACATACTCATTCTCTGACATATTTTCAAAGGCAGATTTGACATCTCCTGCCTTTTTGATGTTCTCTGCACAGCGGCAGACCGATGCGCGAATGGCCGTACGGATGCGATGGTGCGCGTCAAGTGCACGTATCCATTCGGGGCATTTGACAGTAATCTCGGTAACGGGGAATTCTTCAAGCACAAGTCCCAAAATGTGACGAATATCCTCGGCATCAAGGTCAAGACAGCTGACAAGTGCCACGGGAACGCCGTATTTTTCTTCCAATTCGTAAGCGAGTGTACGTGCGGCATCGCCCTCGGGACGAGCAGAGTTGAGAATAATAGCAAAGGGCTTGCCCAGTGCTTTGAGTTCTCCAACAATGCGCTCCTCGGCTTCTACGTAGGCATCACGCTCAATATCTCCGATGCTACCGTCGGTAGTGATAAGCATACCGATGGTGGAATGCTCGGTGATGACCTTGTGTGTACCCATTTCTG
>JAZSFM010000020.1:0-15959 GCA_045532215.1 Eubacteriales bacterium
AGATTGTCTTCCTAAGACAGCTTGGCCTCCGACTTCACAAAATCCTTATTCTTCAACTTTTGGTGTTTTCGATAAGCCCAGAGCGATCTCCTCGTCGGTAGGACGATAATCGGTCATTTTACCGTCGTGGAATTTTTCATAGGACATCATATCAAAGTAGCCGGTGCCGGTCAGGCCAAAGACGATGACCTTTTCTTCACCTGTTTCTTTGCACTTGATGGCTTCGTCCATAGCCACTTTAATGGCGTGAGAGCTTTCGGGAGCGGGCAGAATACCCTCAATGCGAGCAAAGTATTCGGCGGCGGCAAAGACCTCGGTCTGCTTAACCGTGCGAGCTTCCATCAGTCCCTCGTCATAGAGTTCAGAGAGAACAGAACTCATACCGTGGAAGCGCAAGCCGCCTGCGTGCGTAGCGGCAGGAATAAAGCCACTGCCAAGCGTGTACATCTTAGCAAGAGGACAAATGCGACCGGTGTCACAGTAGTCGTAAACGTACTTGCCGCGAGAGAGGGAAGGACAGCTTTCGGGCTCAACGGCAATGAATTGATAATCCGCTTCACCGCGCAGCTTTTCGCCCATAAAGGGAGCAATCAGACCGCCAAGATTCGAGCCGCCACCGGCACAACCGATGATGACATCTGCCTTTACACCGTACTTTTCCAGAGCCACTTTGGTCTCCATACCGATAACAGATTGATGGAGCATAACCTGCGAAAGAACACTGCCGAGCACGTAGCGGTAGCCCTCGTTTTCGGATGCCACCTCAACCGCCTCGGAGATGGCGCAACCCAAGCTGCCCGTCGTTCCGGGGAACTCCTCAAGGATCTGACGTCCAACACGCGTGGTATCGGAGGGCGAGGGCGTAACGCTTGCACCGTAGGTGCGCATGACCTCGCGACGGAAGGGCTTTAACTCATAAGAGGATTTGACCATAAATACCTTGCAGTCCAGCCCAAAATAGGAGCAAGCCATCGAAAGGGCAGTGCCCCATTGACCTGCACCCGTTTCGGTGGTAACGCCAACAAGACCTTGCTCTTTTGCATAGTACGCTTGCGCGATTGCAGAATTGAGCTTGTGGCTGCCGCTGGTGTTGTTGCCCTCAAACTTGTAGTAGATGTGCGCAGGCGTGCCGAGCTTTTTTTCCAAACAGTAAGCGCGGACCAGTGGTGCGGGACGGTACATTTTATAAAAATTGAGAATTTCCTCGGGGATGGGAATGTAGCGATTGGTGTCATCCAGCTCCTGCTTGACAAGCTCCTCGCAAAATACCTTGCCAAGCTCCTCTGCCGTGATGGGCTTGCCCGTTTTGGGATCGAGCAGGGGAGCGGGTTTCTTTGTCATGTCGGCGCGCACATTGTACCAATCGCGCGGCATTTCGCTTTCTTCCAAATAAATCTTGTAGGGGATTTCTCTTTGTGCCATAATGTTCTCCTTTCGTGAGGGCAAAAAACAAAAAACGCCCTAAAACCTCTCGGTCATAGGGACGAAAAATTCGCGGTGCCACCCTCATTGAAGCCAAAGCTTCCACTTTTCGCATACGGTAGTAGATTATATGCGGCGCGTGTGGTAACGGGAGCGCACCCCGTCGAGGCCTACTTGAGAAAATACTCGTTCGGTTCGCCCTTGAAAGCCCATTCGCCAAGCCGTCTTTGCCGCAATTCCACCACCTGCGGCTCTCTGTAAAAGCTTTGTGCTCGGTTACTCTTCTTTCGCATCGGTTTTTGATGTTGCTAATAGTATACCCCCATTTTGCGCGTTTGTCAATAGGGTAAGAGAAAAAAACGCAGGTTTTTTGACATAAATATTGTTTTGGATGAATTTGTGTGTTATAATGAAATCAACAAAGACTGCAACAAGGAATTAGGAGGCGCTTATGAAAAAATTGATACCTGTTTTCTCTCCCATCATCGTCGGTTTGCTTGGAGGACTGTTTGTGGAATGTGGGCTGTGCGCGCTCTCCATAATGATGTCTCCGTTTGCTGATTCGGCACAGTTTCCCATCCTGAATTTTTTGATCCTGATCGCCCTGCTGTCGGCACTCTTTGTAACCTTGATGGCGATTGCCAACGTTGTGTACTTGATCAATCTGAACAACGCCAAGAGGGTAAAATGGATCGCCACTTTGGAAGCTCTTGCCGCCCTCGCGCTTTTCTTCGTGTCTTGGAGCTTTGGGGAGGTTGTCGTCAGCAATTTGCATAATCTGTTTTAATTTACATTTGGAGAGTAAGTGGAATGATAAAAATAATAGACACATATCCGCAAATCGAATCCTTATTTGCAAATAAACAGTTTAACTTCGAAGAATGGAAACTATACATCAATTCTCTATATGATCAATCTACCCATATTTTTGTCGATGACTTAAAAGAATGTTTAGACAGCGGTAGCTATGTATACGAAAGGGATGTTTTGCCAATTATCAATTCTGTTTATGAACATCCGTGCTTGGCAATTTTACATTCTTCATTTTGCAAGGTTACAAATAATTTAAATCAAAAGGTTGTTGATCGATTTGGACGTGAATTGAATATTGATATCGTTTTATACGTTGGACTTTGCAATGCCGCAGGATGGGTGACCAATATCAACGGTAGGGATGTCATCCTGTTAGGAATAGAAAAGATACTTGAGCTGGATTGGTGCGATGAGGACTCTATGCGCGGACTGATTTACCACGAATTGGGGCACGTATATCATAAGCAATACGGTATCCTTGATCAGCAGGGAACTAACAGCTGCGAGGACTTCGTTTGGCAGCTGTTTACAGAGGGCATAGCAATGTATTTTGAGCAGTTTTTGGTAAATGATTTTCATTATTATCACCAAAATAAAGATGGTTGGTTACATTGGTGTGACCATCACTTCAATCAAATATTGAAAGATTTTCAAAATGACTTGCCAACTATGACGAAGTTTAATCAAAGATATTTTGGTGATTGGGTAAGCTATAACGGAAAAGGAGATGTCGGATATTATCTTGGAACAAAATTCGTTCAACAGATTTCCAACAAATACGACTTTGAACAGTTGATCAATCTGCCCATCAATACTGTTTACCGGGAATACTTGTCCTTTGCAAAACAGAAATTATAAATCACGCTTCTACTCTCCGTAGATACCCAAAATTCTACGCTTTGTATGTGTACATCAATCAATTCATACTATATAATAAAGGCAGAAAGGAGGAGAACCCGATGGATCAGATCAAAATCGGCAAATTTATAGCCGAAACAAGAAAACAAAAGAATATGACGCAGAGACAACTTGCCGATGCACTTTCCATCAGCGATAAAACAGTTTCTAAATGGGAATGCGGAAAGGGACTGCCGGAGATTTCTCTTATGATGCCTTTGTGCGAGACATTGCAAATCACGGTCAACGATTTACTTAGTGGTGAGCGTATCTCTGATGTCGCATACAAAACGAAAGCAGAGGAAAACATGATGAATTTGATGAAAGAAAATGAAGAAAACCAACAGCGAATGGCACTTTCGGTTATTTGCGGTGTTATTACAATTATTGCGGTGTGCTCACTTATTATCATTGCATCCTATATTCAAATGTCCACGTTCAATAGAATTGCGATTATCGTTTTTGCCGTTGCTACGGCAGTGATTGGAATAGGTGGAGCGGCAATTCTTGAAAGAAAGGCAGGATACTTTGAATGTCCGCATTGCAAAGAACTTTTTATACCAACCATGAGCGCGTACGTAAAAGGGTATCACACTATTACCAAACGCCGCCTGACCTGTCCAAAATGCAAAAAAACAAGTATGTGCAAGCACCGCATCGTGCGATAAGTTTCAATCTATAAAACAAACAACCACCCCGACAGATTTTGCAGTCTGTCGGGAACGTTTATTATACAGAAATCAAGAGTTTCATCACAAAATAAGATATAGACAGAAGCGCAAATTCGTGCTATAATCATATCGAAAGCTTTCAAAACAATCGATTTAAGGAGATAAAAATGAATCAAACAGTTTTTGCGGAAAATATGAAAAAATTCCGCCAAGCAAAAAAGTACACGCAAGAGCAGGTTGCCGAAAAGCTTTGTGTCAATGCGCAAACCGTTTCGCGCTGGGAGTGCGGCTCAACGCTCCCCGACGTCCTGATGCTCCCCGAAATTGCCAATCTTTATGGCGTTCTTGTGGATGACCTTTTCAAAAAGCAGTCCATCGCTTATGAAAACTATGCCGAGCGCCTTGCCGCTGCCTATGAATTCAGTGATGACCCCGAGGACTTTTTCAGATGTCGTATGGAATACGAAAGAATGTTGAAGGACGGGGAACTTTCTATCAACGGTAAATGGATCTATGCCACCGTTTACGCTCAAATGATGGATTTCTGCCAAAAAGAGGCACTTAAGTGGTACGATGCCGTTTTGGCAGATGATAAAGATAAGGACCTGCACCCCTATCGCCGCGCCGCATCTATGAAGATGGGATTATTGTTTGATATAGGCAAAGGTGAGGAGGTTCTCAAAAAGCAAGAAGCAAAATTTGAGGCATCCAAGGAACCTTTAGAGCCAAGAGAATGGGTATTGCTTATGGATGCGTATGCCCTTAACAAGCAGTATGGAAAAGTTTATGAGGTCTATCGCCGCGCCATCGAAATTTATCCCGACAATTGGGAGATTTATATCTGTGGCGGCGACGCTTGCGGAGAACTGGGAAGATATGACGAGGCGTTTGCTTGCTTTGAAAAAGCCGAAGAAATTGGAACACCGTTCTGTGATGGAAAGGATATGATGGCGCATTACTACGAAAAGCAGGGCAAATATCAAAAAGCGTATGATACCTATATGGAGATCGCAACGATCTATCGCCAAAGGGGCTTTGAGTTTGAAGCTGATATATCCCAAAGAGCCGCTAAAGAAATGAAAGAAAAAATGGGTAAATAAACCGTCTGATTTACAAAAATCCCCGACAGATCAAGCTCTGTCGGGGTATTTTTTATAACTTCGTCACCAATTCATTCATATCTTTTCTCTTTTTCGCTCTCAGCTTATCGCCCTCTTTGGCGTAGCCGAGAGTGATAACAAGGCGAACGGGATGCGAGAGAGAACAGATCTTGCGGATCTTCTCATCATCGAGCCAACCGAGAATGCAGGTGCCAAGCCCTTGCGCTGCCGCTTCTGCGGTCAGATACGCCGCCGCAATGCCAATGTCAATGGAGCGGTAATCGTTGCCCTTGACCTTTGCACCAAGAGCCGCCGTCTTGCAGTAGGGCTCCTCGGAAATGACGATGAGTACAGGTGCATCAGCGGCAAATTTGTTCATGCCCATGCCCATAACTGCCTTTGCAACCTCGCGTGCAACATCTCCTTTGCAAACCGTCAGGTGATAGGGTTGACCATTGCAAGCCGATGGAGAAAGGCGTACGGACTCCAAAACGGCATTGAGCTTTTCTTCTTCAACTGCGCGACTTGCATCATAGCTCCTGCAAGATTGGCGATTGCAAGCAATTTCGTAAAAGTTCATAGTTTCTCCTTATTCTTTATAAACAACTTTTTATGGGATGTCGAGCGTACCGTCATCTACCGATTCCCAACAACCTTTTTAGCGAGCAGGGTCTCGGTGGTGCCTGCGAGCTCGCGAGAGCAGGCGAGCCGCTTTGCGGTCGCCTCTGCCGTCTGTCTGTAAATAATGACTTGTAGTAAAGCGTCTATGGAACTGTATGGAAACACTCCCATTTAGCAAAAAAACTTCCTTGTAGGAAGTTTTTGGAGAGGGTGTGGGAGAAGCCTTTTTTCAAAAAGGTTCTCCCACAAACCGTTCTTCTTACTCTAAATACAAAGCGTCCGCATTGAGGAATGCGTGCGCGCTGAGGCGAGAGTCGGTGGGGACGGTGCGAGAAGCGCCGCACTGCTTGCAGGAAACGCGAACACCCTCGGGCGTGATTTCGGCTTCATAGGCGCGCCCGTTGTCATCGGTGGCGCACTTGCAATAGATCTTGCCTTCGGCATCCATATCGTTGATGACAAACATCACAATATCCAAAACCTGCGGGTCGGGCAAAAGATCCTCATCGTCAACGATCTCTTCGGGAGGGGTAAGCCCGTTCTTTTCCATCATATCAAGGAGTGCCAACTCGGAGCGCGCCAACTCGGCTTTTACCAAATTCATCTCGCCAAAGAAGGCAAGAGGAAAATCCGATGCGTAGGGGCAGCAAAGCGAAAAGATTTCCTTGCCGTAAAAGAGGGAGCTATTGACAGTAAAGATATGCGGCGTTGCGCAAAGCATACAGGGAACCGTCAAGCGGATCTTTTCATCCTGCGAGGAAACAATCGACATTTCACTCTTGCCGCAGGTGCATTTGAGCTTGACCATATCGGCCGAAAGAGAGAAAACATTTACTGCGCTGATAACGCCGGCACCGCAGTGCGGACAACGGTAAGCAACCGTTGTGTGTTTGGAGTCAAGAATCATCACACAAAATTCCTTTTTGGTTAGTTTTTGATAGTCAATACAGTATATGTATCAGGTTACAAAATGGCACGGATGACTCCGTGCCATTTTGCGGATAAAATATCTCAATTATTTGGTAGTGGTTGTGGTTGTAACGTCTTCAATTTTATTCAGAGCTTCTTCGTTGAACGTATAACCGCCATCCTTAACCAGGTTATCGAGGTGAGTGAGAAGTTTCTCATCGATCCAATCGGTTCTTGCAGTACGCAGCGAAGTGCCTTCTTTAGAAACGAAAACTACCAAGTAGTAGGATTTGCCGTCAGCACTCTCAACAACTTCAAAATCGAAAGAGTCACGCTCACCAAAGAGCCAATTCTTTACGTTTGCTTCAATACTGGAAGAATCCTTCTTGAGCGCGAAATCAAGAGTAGCGCGGTTAACAACTTCTTCGCCGTTTGCATCTTTGGATGTGGACTCGAGAGAAATGAACTTATCGAGTACTGCGAAATCAGTCTTGCACTTTTGAAGTTGCTTATACGCCTTTTCTGCATCCTTCTTGGTTGCAAAGGAGAGATAACCGCCGTAAACAGCTTCTGTTTCATCCGTAACTTGCTTTGCTACTTCCTTAACAAGGTAGATGGTAAGGGTGGTAACGTTGTTCTTGCTGTCGGTGGCAGCGATGAAGGTCAAATCGTTTTCCGTGCGCTCGAATACGTGATCTGCTTCTTTACCGTCTTTAGCTTCAACATACTCGCCCTCGAAGAGCCAATCTTGGTAGGAGCCATCGGTAATGGAATCGGGATATTTCAGGTCGGTAGCAGTTGCCTTCAAGGAAGCATCCAGTTTATTCTTAATAGTGCGGAAATAGCCGCAATAAGCGTTTTCATCCTCAAAGGTTTGGTATTGGATCTCGCAAGTCAAATTCGTATCATCTTTTGCGGGAGTGGAGATAACCTTGAATACATAAGAGGTTCCCTTACCGTCATCGGCTTGATAATAGGAGCCGGTCTTGATGCTTACAGAGGTTGCAGATGTGCCGCTGGGGTAAATCTTATCAATGATTGCTTGGGGAGCGGTATTGAGCTTCAAACCGGTAGTTTCGCTTGTCTTTGCGGGCTTGTAGGTTTTAACATTGGACAGACCTTCGGGCCAAGTTTTGGGAGATTCAGTCTTGTTCAATGCATCCAATTCTGCTTTTGCAAGGTCTTCAGATGCTTTGAAACCGGTGGTATTTTTTCTGTCGTCTGCAAGCAGATCCGCCTTGATTTGTTCTCTAAAGGTCTTAGCATCTTCGCCGGTGCCCACCTTAAGATCGCCTTCGTAATCCTCAATTTTGTATTCCTTGATAGCGGCGTGAACGGTGTTAGCGTCATCGCCTTCTGCCTTAGGAGCAACGTAAACCAAGAATACGCGGTCGTCATTGCCAACAATTACGGTTGCAGTGTCCTTGTTCTTGGAGTTGAAGATATAATCGTAAACCTTGCTGTCATACTTGGTTTCAAATTCTTTTTCGGTTGCATAGGATTTTGTGAAGTCCTTCAAACCGCCCAAATTTTCTACCATTTCGTTAAAGTTTGTCTTGTCGGTTTCTTTCTTTGCTGCAAGCAGGTCATCGAGGTCCTTGTTTGCATATTTGCCGAGTACGAGTTCTACAAAGTTCTCATCCAACAGCCAATCAACAACCTTTTCTTCAAAGGTATCAAACTCCATACTGTAAGTGGGAGCATTGGTCTTGGTGTCAAGCAGGTAGAGGGTGAATTCTTCTTCAAAGGTACTCAGGAGTGCTGCAAAAGCATCATCCTTGAATTCAACGTAGGAGATGGTGTAGTTGGTTGTGTTTTTACCGTCTGCATCCTTTTCGATTGCAGTTACTTTAACAACATAAGATACGGTGGGATCGTTAACGGTGAAATTCCAATTTTCCTTAACGCTTGCATTCTTGCCGTAGAGGACATCCAGAATGGAGGTGGGAACAGTATTTGCACTGTCCTCCTTAGAAGCGCTTGTGGTATTAGCAACGGTAGCGCCCTCGGGCATTGCCATATCCTTATTGTCGTTCAGTTGACCAAGCAGTTCAGCTGCCTTATCATTGTCGGTCTTGAATTCGGTGGTGTTTTCGCCGGTTTTAATGCACTCAGCGATTACATTCTCAATGTTTTCAATTTCGGGGAGCTTGTCCTTGCAAGCTTCATAGGTGTATTCCTTGTAGGAAAGTGTAGCGGTGGTAGCAGTAGAATCTGCATTGAAATAAACCAGATATACCTTTTCACCATCAGCAATAACGGAGATTTGATCCTTTTTGATGCCGGTGTTGAAAACAACTTCGCCAATTTTTTCGTTCAAGTCGTTGGAGTAGGATGCGTTGCCGTCAGCGTCAACGGTCTTGGTGTAGGTGGTAAATGTATCCATACCAAGTGCTTTGAGTTGAGCGGTTTTTTCTTCAGCAGTCATATTCTTGTTCAAATCAAGACTTGCAACGTACTTTGCAACAGTGCTCTTATAGCGTTCTTCCATAAACTTATCGGAGAAGAAGTTGCGAATCATTGCTACCTCTGCACCGGTGAAGCTGAAATATTTGGTTTCAAAGTGACCTGCGGGGTGTCTGAGGATGAAGTCTTGGAGCATATCATTGGTTGCATCATCTTCGAGTTGCAAAGACATATAATCGGTGTACTTAGAGTACATAATCATCAGCTTTGCAGCATCTTCAATATCAGAAGCTTTGAAGGTGTCACCAACAGAGAGCTCAAGGAATTCTTGGAAGTTGGACAGAGCAAGGTTTGCTCTCAAGTTCCAAATAACGGTGTCCTCTGCCTGGTCATACTTGCTTGCGTACTGGTTGCGGAATTCTGCATAGTACATTTGCAGCTGCTCAACGTAAGCTTTTGCTTCTTCCTTATCATGCGCTTCCAGCTTCAGGCCTGCTTCAAGAGCTGCGTCTGCACTGGCAACCATCTTCGAAAGGTAATCCTCTATTTCGGTGATACCGGCCTTCAGTTTGCTGTTGGTAACGGATGTTGCAGTGATAACAGCATAGTCGTTAGGGGAGAGGTAGTCAACCAAAATCTTGTTGACATCTTGGTAGATACCGTAGGAGGTGTACAAGTACTCGTAGTATGCTTGTTGATATGCCGTTTGCCAAAGAATGAATGCAGCCATTTGTTGATTCAAATCAAATTTTCCGCTCTCACTCTCAATAATCACACGATTACGATAAATAACGCCGCTGTTGATGATAGAGGCAGCAACAATGCCGCCAATGATTGCAGCGAGCAAAACGGCGCAAATCGCAATTTTTGCCCATTTGGGCATAACAAATTGTTTCTTGCTTTTGTTTTGACGTTTTTGGGGTGCTCCGGCTACATCTTCAACGCGGAGCTGTTTGTTTCTTTTTCCTTTTCCCATAGTTGATGTTCCTTTCTTTTTTGACGAGTATGAACGATGTCATAACACATATAAAGATATTATAACTTTAGAGTGTGAAAATCTTGTGTCTTGATTATGAACAAAGCAGAAATTTTAGACACGAAACCGATAATTTCGACGATTTTTTTAGATATTCATAATCACAGGCAGGATCATCGGCTTGCGATGCGTTCTGCTATAGAGGAATTTGGTCAAATCATCCTTGACGCGACGCTTGAGCTTAATGCGGTCAACACGCTCGCGGCGTTCGAGAATACTCATAATCGAATCGAGGGCAACAGCGCGAACTTCCTCCATCAATTCCTCGGCTTCGCGAACGTAAATGAAACCGCGAGAGATGATATCGGGGCCGGAGAGAAGCAGATGCTCCTCGGTATCAACGGTGGCAACAACCACGATGAGACCGTCCTGCGAGAGGTGGCGGCGGTCACGCAGAACAATGTTTCCAACGTCGCCAACGCCGTAGCCGTCCACCAAAATTTTTCCTGCAGGTACTTCACCGTTAAATCGAGCACCTTTGGTATCAATTTCGAGTACACGACCGATTTCCGAAATGAAAATGTCCTTTTCTTTCATACCCATATAGCGGGCGATGTCGCGATTGGCGCAAAGGTGACGGCTTTCGCCGTGAATGGGCATAAAGTAACGCGGTTTGGTTAGCGCCAGCATCAGTTTGATCTCTTCTTGGCAAGCGTGTCCCGAAACGTGAAGCTCGGCTTCCGCTTCGTGCAAAACTTTAACGTCGTTTTTGGAAAGCTCGTTAATGATGCGTCCTACCAGCTTTTCGTTGCCGGGGATCGCCGAAGCAGAGAGTACAACGACATCGTTTTGATTAAGCGAGACCTGCGCGTGATCCGAAAAAGCCATGCGGTAGAGTGCCGACATCGGTTCACCTTGACTGCCCGTGGTTACGATTGTTACTTCTCCCGGCTTGAAACGGTTGATGTCATTGATGTCAACAAGAATGCCCGAGGGGATCTTCATATATCCGAGCTCGGTAGCAGCGCTGACGATGTTGAGCATACTGCGTCCCGTAATGGCAACCTTGCGCCCATGCTTGGCACTAGCATCAATAATTTGTTGAACGCGATGCACGTTAGACGAAAACGTTGCAATAATGACTCGTTTTTTGGGATGCGTTGCAAAAACGTTTGCAAGAGAGGTTCCAACAGCCTTTTCCGACGGGGTATGACCGGGACGCTCGGCGTTGGTGGATTCGCACATCAGCATAAGCACGCCACGGCGACCGAGCTCACCCAAGCGAACGATATCCATCATTTCGCCGTCAATGGGGGTGGTGTCAAGTTTGAAGTCACCCGTATGCAAAATCGTGCCCAACGGTGTGTGCAAAGCAATGGCGCAAGCATCTGCAATAGAGTGGTTGACGTGAATGAACTCGGCGGCAATGCTACCGAGTTTAATCGTATCTCCTGCATTTACCACACGTAAATCGGGTCTCCAAGGCAGAACGTGTTCTTCGAGCTTGTAACGAATGATTCCAAGCGTGAGCGGTGTGCCGTAAACGGGAACGTCAATGGTGCGGAGCAAATAGGGAATGGCACCGATGTGATCCTCATGCCCATGCGTCAAGAGAATCGCACGCAAACGGTCCTTGTTTGCTTCCAAGTAGGAGACGTCCTGAATGACGAGGTCAATGCCCGGCATATCATCTTCGGGAAAGCCGAGACCGCAATCGATCCCAACCATATCATCATTGTATTCAATGACGGTCATGTTTTTGCCGATCTCACCAAGTCCGCCCAAGGGAATGATGCGAATCTTACCTGCCACGGTTCCTTTTTTTTGTTTTCTTGGCATTTGAAAATAAGAGTTCCTTTCTAAAAAATGTTCTCCTTTTTGGAGTAATTATTCAACAAATAGTTTGTCAAAAATCACCGTTTTCGCACTGCGTTATGCAAAAAAGCGCAACAAAACGAGACCTTGCACCCGACAGGACCACGCACATCCTCGTCGATCAAGGCATTCTTCAAATTTGGGCAAAACGAGTCCGCCGCACGCAAACGCCGTCGGGCGGACAAACAAAACGGTCATACATTGACGCAAACATTATATCATATGAATGATATAAAGTCAATAGAAAATCATTAAAAAACTTTCGACATCAAACGAGCAAAAGCGTTACAACAACGCTCAAAATAGCGCCGCAAAGTCCACCGACACCGAAAAAAAGCCATTGGCGATTTTGATTTTTGACGGCAGGGGAGAGTTCAGGCGTCATTTCTGCCAACAGGCGATTTGCCTCGCTCAAAATATCCGTGCTTTTCCCGTTTTCCTTCTGTGCTTCTTCGCGTAGCACAAAGTATGCCTCGTCAAAATAGCGGCTGTTACCCGTACGAACAACAATCATTTGCTTGCGTGCACCCTTTATCATTCTATTTTCCTCCAAACAGTCTTTTTAGGAGTATTTGCCACACGCCTCTCAAAAAAACCATATTCTACACAAAAAACAGGAAAAAAAGATGCAAAAAAGCATAACTGCCGTGGCTATTGGAAAAGCCGCACGCGAACGTTTGATTCCCACAGAGGAGAAATAAACCGAAATGATGTAAACCATCGTGTCCGAGGTCGCAAAAATGACCGATGCACAAAGCCCTGCAAAGCTGTCAGCGCCAACGCGCTCCAACAGTTCCACAAAGGATGCCGTCGAAGCACTTCCCGAAAAGGGGCGACTGAGCAAAAGCGGTAACAGATCGGCAGGAACACCAACTGCACCAAAGAGAGGAGAGAGAAGATAGGAAAGCAACTCTATCGCTCCCGATGCATTCAACATTGAAACACCGACAATGAGTGCACAAAGTGTTGGCAATAGTTGGATTGACGTTTGCAGCCCTTGTTTCGCTCCGGTAAGGAAAGATGCAAAACGGTCTTGTTTAGAGAATAAAAGAATCGTTCCAACGACGCCGAGAATGAGCGGCATCGGGAGAGCAGAAATGAGGTCAATCATCGTTCTTTTGAAGTACGTGTATGCGAAAAACGACTACGTATACGCAAAAATGAGGTTAAAAGCAGAGCAAATGCTACACAAAAGAGGGAAGTGATCCACACGGGAATCATAATGCAAAAAGGATCGGCAGAGCCCGCCGCACGGCGCAGTGCTAAGAGATTTGCCGGAACGAGCGTGAGTGAAGCTGTGCTTAAAACAGTCAAAGTGATTTGCTCATTGTCGGCAATTTCGGGGGTGGGATTGTGCTTTTGCATCTTCCTCATTGCGCACAAGGCAAAGGGAGTTGCAGCATTGCCAATGCCTAAAAAATTGGCACTGAGAGTGGCGCAAACCTCTTCGTATCCTTCGCCCGTTTGATACGCTTTAGGGAACACATATCGTAAGAAAGGAGCAAAAGCGCGAGAGATTTTCTTAACGATGCCTGCATCTAAAAGCACCTGCATCACGCCACTCCAAAGGCACATCATTCCAAGTAGTGTGAGGGTCACTTCTACAGCTTTTCCGGCACCGTCAGGAATGGCGGATGCCACATCGGGCAACCTTCCGCACAGGGCTCCAAATATGAGAGAGAACCCACAGAGAACTCCAAAAATTTTCCCGAGCATACGACCTCCAAATCTCCTCAAAATCCGTAAAAACGAAAAAGGGGGTTGACAAAAAGCCAAAAATGGTGTATAATGTTGCTTGCCGAAAAAAGTCGAACACCCCAAAACGGTGTCGAACCAAGCAAAAAGCCACGAAATGAGGACTACGTTATGAAATCAACCGGAATGGTAAGAAAAGTAGACGAACTCGGCAGAATTGTTCTGCCCGCCGAAATTCGTCAAAGTATGGACATCAACGTACGCGACGCACTGGAGATTTTCACAGACGAGGGACGCATCGTCCTGCAAAAATATGAACCCTCCTGCGTGTTCTGCACAAATGTTGACGGGATCATCCTTTATAAGAACAAGCGCATCTGTGCAGATTGCCTTGCAACCTTAAAAGGAATCGAGTAACAAAGAAACACATTCCACTGCGGTAATATTCTATGCCGCCACTTAATTGAATATGAAAAAAGCCGAGGGCACCGTGCGAAAAAAGCACGGTGCCCTCGGGGCTTTATGCCATTAGCAATGGCCGCAGCAGCAGGAAAGCAGAATGATGGCAATGATGATCAACCAAAGAGTGCTATTGTCAAACAGATTGCAAAAACAGTTATTCATAATCGTTCCTCCATAAAATCAATAGGGGAGCTGTGGGTTTGCCCCTCTGTTATCATATTATGACGAAAGAGGAAAAAGGTGCAAGAAATCTATCTGCTTTTGACGACTTTTGACAGTTTTTTTCGAATTTTACGGCATTTAAAGAACACAGTGTGAACGAATGTTGAAGAACACCAAAAAAATGATGAAAATGAAGAAAAAATTGCACAAAAATCCAAAAAAGTATAGACAAACAATGCAATTTGTGTTATAATGTAGTATCCATAGTTGTTTCGCGCACGTGTACGCACGCGCAAGCTCGCACACATACGCGCGTGAGGAGGATCTTATGTATCAGTTTCCCATTGGTGTTGTCGTTGAATCTTTCCGCAAAGAGATTCACCAGGCGATCAAGGAGGCGAGCAAACTCGGTCTTGACGGTATCCAAATGTACGGAACCCGAGGCGACTTTACTCCCGAAAAATTTACGGCCGAGCGTCGTCGCGAGCTTTTGCAGTTCGCAAAAGATAACGGCGTTAAGTTTTCTGCTATTTGCGGAGATTTCGGTCACGGCTTTATGAGTGCCGAATCCAACAAGATCTACGTAGAGCGCTCCAAGAGGGTAGTTGATCTTGCTTTGGAGATGGAGACAAACATCGTTACCACCCACATTGGTGTTGTTCCCGAGGATAAGAACTCGGAGCGTTACAAAATTATGCAAGAGGCGTGCTATGAGCTTGCCCAATATGCAGATAGCGTAAACGCACACTTTGCAGTTGAGACCGGTCCCGAGACCTCGGCAGTACTTGGCGACTTCCTCGACTCTCTCGGTTCTTGCGGTGTTGGTGTCAATCTTGACCCCGCAAATCTTGTGATGGTTACAGGGGACGATCCCGCAAAGGCAGTTCACCGCCTAAAAAAGTACATCGTTCACACCCACGCAAAGGACGGTGTTATGCTTCACCGTACCAACCCCGAATACATCTATCGCGTCATTCCTATGCCCGAGGATGTAGCAAAGATCACCGCCTTCCGCGAAACTCCTTTGGGAGAGGGGAGTGTTGATTTTGCAGCATACCTCAAAGCCCTTGAGGACATCGGCTACCGCGGATTTCTCACCATTGAGCGTGAGGCCGGCGCAACTCCTGCCGATGATATCACACTTGCAGCCAATTATTTGAGAAAAATAATAAAGGAGAACTAAACCATGCAAAAGACCATTGCCATTATCGGGTGCGGTAGAATTGCAAATTTTGCACACCTACCTGCTCTTTCCAAAATGGAAGACGTACGCATCAAATATGCGTGCGACCTGCTCATCGAAAAGGCAAACGCCGTAGTTGAAAAATACGGCGCAGAGCAAGCCATCACCGATTACAAGATCGCTCTGGCTGACCCTGAGGTGCAAACCGTATTCGTTCTCACGCCCAACTACGCGCACTACGTTATCACAATGGATGCGCTCAAGGCAGGCAAGAACGTTATGTGCGAAAAGCCCATCACCGTCAACTACGCGCTCTCCAAAGAGATGGCAGATGAGGCCGAGAAGCAGGGCAAACTGCTCAACATTGGTGTATGCAACCGCTTCCAAGAATCGGTTTGCCGCATCGCACAAATGAACAAGGAAGGACTTCTCGGTAATATTTATCACGTTTACTGTTCCTTCCGCGCACACCGCAGCATCCCCGGCCTGGGCGGTTCCTTCACCAACAAGGCAGAGTCGGGCGGCGGCGTCCTCATCGACTGGGGTGTACACTACCTAGACCTCATTCTTTACATCCTGGGCGGTGCAGAGCTCAAGAGCGTTAGTGCCAACACCTATTGTGAAATGGCAAAGGACATGAAGGCGTATAAGTATACCGGTATGTGGGCAGAAGAAACCAAGAGAATTGAAGACGGCGTCAATGACGTTGACGATTTCGTAACCGGTTTCATCCGTACCAAAGTCGGATCGTAGCCATGTCGTTCTGT
>JAZSFM010000112.1:0-3778 GCA_045532215.1 Eubacteriales bacterium
CGATTGGATGGCAGATCAATTCCAAAGAGAGAACGGCGTAGACCTTCGTCGCGACAAGATGGTTCTGCAAAGACTGCGTGACGCAGCAGAAAAGGCAAAGATCGAGCTTTCCGGCATGACCTCTACCTCTATCAATCTGCCTTTCATCACCGCAACCGCTGCAGGTCCTTTGCACTTTGAAGCAACTCTTTCTCGCGCGGAGTTCGAGAGAATTACCGCAGACCTCGTTGAGAGAACGATGGTTCCCACCAAGAAGGCACTTGCCGATGCAGGTCTCTCTGTAAACCAAATCGACAAAGTTCTCCTCGTTGGCGGTTCTACCAGAATTCCCGCTGTTCAAGAGGCAGTCAAGAAGTTCATTGGCAAAGATCCCTTCAAGGGCATCAACCCCGATGAGTGCGTAGCAATCGGCGCGGCTATTCAAGGCGGCGTTCTCGGCGGTGAAGTAAAGGATTTGCTCCTCCTCGACGTAACTCCTCTTTCTCTTGGTATCGAAACTCTCGGTGGCGTATTCAACCGCATCATCGATCGCAACACCACCATCCCCGTAAAGAAGAGCCAAGTATATTCCACCGCTGCTGACGGTCAAACCTCTGTTGAAATTCATGTTCTGCAAGGCGAGCGCGAAATGGCTGCTAACAATACTACTCTTGGCCGTTTCATTCTCGACGGCATCACTCCTGCTCCTCGCGGAATTCCTCAAATCGAGGTTACCTTCGATATCGACGCCAACGGTATCGTAAACGTAACTGCAAAAGATAAGGGCACCGGCAAGGAACAACACATCACCATCACTTCTTCCACCAACATGAGTAAAGAAGACATTGACAAGGCCGTTAAGGATGCCGAAAGATTTGCAGAAGAAGATAAGAAGGCACGTGAAGCAGTCGACGTAAAGAATCGTGCAGAGAGTATCATCTTCCAAAGTGAAAAGACTCTGACGGAACTTGGCGATAAGGCAGACCCTGCTGACGTTCAAGACGTCAAGAACGCTATTGAAAAGCTCAAGGAAACCCTCAAGGGTGGCGATATCGAGGCAATCAAAGCCGATACCGAGGCAGTTGAAAAGTCCTTCTACAAGATTTCCGAAAAGCTTTATCAACAAGCAGGTGCGCAGGGCGCAGACCCCAACGCGCAAGCAGGTACCGATGGTGACGGCACCTACTACAACGCAAACTACGAGGATAACTCTAACAACTAATCAACCAGTCTATCGGGGACTGTCTTAATTTGATGCAGAAGGCGCGATCGGGCCAACGTAGCCGTACCAACGTACGGCAGAGGGACCGAGCGCGGCTAAAAAGCCACATGCAAAGGAAGAAATCCGCCTAAACACGGCGGATTTCAACCTTGCAGTAAATACTTGATATATCAGGTGAATTCGATTTATCTAATGCGAGTGGCTTTTGTTCTGCGCTAAGTAAGACAGCCCCGTTGGGTGTATTTTGCTTTTCCGTGTTTATTTGTCAAAGTAAGTAGGGAAAAGCAAGATACAAGAAACGGAAAGGATACCTATGGCAAACAAAAGAGACTATTACGAGGTTCTGGGTGTTGATAAAAACGCCGACGAGAGCACGATTAAAAAAGCATATTATAAACTTGCAAAAAAGTATCACCCCGATACCAACCCCGGTGATAAAGTAGCCGAGGAAAAGTTCAAAGAAGCAAACGAGGCATACGAAGTGCTCTCCGATGCTACAAAAAAGGCAAAATATGACCAGTTTGGCCACGCGGCGTTCGATCCCTCAATGGGGGGCGGTGATGGTTTTGGCGGATTTGGTGGCTTTGGCGGCGGATTTTCGGATTTTGGTGACCTTGGCGATATTCTTGGCAGTATGTTCGGCGGTGGATTTGGCGGCAGCAGTTCGCGTCGTCGCAACGGGCCTGTGCAGGGTGACGACATTGGCACTTCCATCAGCATCGATTTTGAAGAGGCCGTTTTTGGTGTTAAAAAGGACGTTTCTTACAGCCGCATTTGCCGTTGCAACGATTGTCAGGGCACGGGTGCGAGCGAGGGAAGCCGCGGTGTAGAAACCTGTTCGGTGTGTCAAGGGCGCGGACAAGTCAGCCGTGTTCAGCGCATGGGCGGAATGTCTTTCCAATCCACCGCTCCTTGCGAAAACTGTCGCGGAACGGGCAAAATCATCAAAAATCCTTGCTCCAAATGTCGGGGTTCGGGTATGACGCGCGAGAGCAAACGTCTCACAGTTTCCATTCCCGCGGGTATCGATAATGGTGAACGTATCGCGTTGCGCGGCCAAGGCAATGAGGGACGCAACGGCGGCCCTGCAGGCGATCTTATCATCACAGTTTCAGTTCGTTCGCATAACATTTTCGAGCGTGACGGCTACAACGTTTATTGTGAAGTACCTCTTACGGTAGCCGAAGCTACCCTTGGTGCTGAAATCGACGTTCCCACACTTGAGGGCAACATCAAACATACCATTCCAGAGGGAACACAACCCGGCACGAGATTTACGATGCGCGGCAAGGGAGTGCCTTACGTCAATGGAAACGGACGTCGCGGCGACCTGATTTTTCGCACCGTTGTTGAAATTCCGCGCGGACTGAACGAAAAGCAAAAGTCGGCAATGAAAGCATTTGCCGAAAGCTGTGGAGAGAGCAACTACACAAAACATAAGCAATTTTTCAAAAAGATCTTTGGTAAGGATAAGGACAAATAAGATATGATAGATCAAGATTACGTATGCGGTGACTACGGTACCGAAACCGAATGGACACAGGTCAAAGTAACGGTAAAACTCGAACGCCTTGACGATCTCGTGGCCATTATGAGCATGGTCTCCAACAACCTGCAAATCGAAGATTACAGTGATATCGACCTCAAAACCTGCTATGGTGATCTTATCGACGAGAGTATTCTCAACGCTGATAAGACCATTGCATCGGTTTCGGTCTATCTGCCCGCTGAGCGTAGTGTTGCCGAGTGCATCTCTTTTTTGCGTGAGCGCTTTGCAGCATCCGACCTCGCCGAAGCCAAAATTGAAACGGTCGGTGTTAATGAGGAGGATTGGGCAAATTCCTGGAAGGCGTATTACAAGCCAATTAAGATTGGCGAGCGCTTGGTAATCGTTCCTGCGTGGGAAAAATACACGCCTGCCGAAGGGGAACTCATCGTTCGAATGGACCCCGGAATGGCATTTGGAACAGGCACGCACGAGACTACAAGACTCGTTATCAAACTACTTGAAACATACACCAAGGAAGGTTGCAGAATGCTTGACGTAGGCACGGGAAGTGGTATTTTGGCGATTTGTGCATCCAAACTCGGGGCAGGGGAATGTCGCGCTTACGATATTGATCCTATGGCGGTTCGCGTCGCAAATGAAAACATCAAGGATAGCGGACTTACCAACATTACGTGTGAGGTTTCCGACCTTTTGCGTCAAGTAGACAAGAGCCGTCCTTATGACCTGATCTGTGCAAACATCGTGGCGGACATCATCATTCGTATGACGCCCGACGTAGGAGAACTTATGCACAAGGACACCGTCCTTTTGGCATCGGGCATCATTATGGAAAGAAGCGACGACGTTGTTGAGTGCTTCGAGAAAAACGGCTTCCGCATTGTTGAAAAACTCGAGGAAAACGGCTGGTGCGGTCTTGCGGTTATGAAAAGATAAATCGTTAATAAACAAAGAGTTTTTAGCCGGTTTTTTCTTTGCAAAGTGGAGGCGCAAAGAAAAAAGCTAACAAAAAAGAAACGCCGAGGTATTGTTTCGCGCCTTGCGAGGTGGGAGAAGGGCTACGAGCCCAT
>JAZSFM010000104.1:0-19512 GCA_045532215.1 Eubacteriales bacterium
GTATTCTTTTGGAATCCGTTCTCGAAGGTATGGCAGTTTACTATTCGGCAGAGCTTTCCGAAAAGGTTTTGCGCGGTCATCACGAAAACGCGCTTTAATGCCGATACAATGGTGGAACGCTGCCGATTGGCTTTTCAGTAGACAAGGATCAGAACTATCACGTTGATCCCATCACCTCGCCGTATATCGTAGAAGCCTTTACGATGTACGATGAGGGGCGCACGATGAAAGAGATCGTTGCCGTACTGAATCAACACGGTCTCAAAAATCAGCGCGGTGGAGAGTTGAACCTTAACAGCGTTTCTCGATTGCTTCAGAATCGTTTCTACATCGGTGAATACAAATACCGCGAGGTTCTTGTTCCCGACGGTATTCCGGCAATCATTCCAAAAGATCTATTCGACAGAGTGCAAGAAAAGCTCGCCAAAAACAAAAAGGCTCCCGCTCGACACAAAGCGGAAGATGATTATCTGCTGACGACCAAGCTGTTCTGCGGTGATTGTCAATCCTTGATGTTCGGGGAGAGCGGGACAAGCCAAAGCGGAGCAACGTATCATTACTACAAGTGCTCCAGTGCGAAAAAGAAAAAGGGATGCAATCGCAAACCCGTTAAGAAAAAGTGGATTGAAGATGCGGTACTTGACCAAGTTAAGACGGTTCTACACGACGATGTTTTCATCGGAGACGTAGTACACAAATATTTGGAGTATCAGCAACAAGAAAACACGGTTATTCCATATCTTGAAAAGAATCTTTCCGACACACAACGCTCCATTGACAATCTGATAGCGGCTATCGAGCAAGGTATCATCACCCCGTCCACCAAGCAGCGTCTTGAGACATTGGAGGTTACTAAGCGCGAGCTGGAAGACAAAATATTGATTGAAAATATGAAACGACCGCTTCGAACCGAGGACGAGCTTTGGGCTTGGTTCCGTTATATGCGAAACTTTGATTTGACGCGTCTCGAGGAACGCAGACAGCTTATTGATGTTTTCGTCAATACAGTTTTTCTATACAATGACCGATTCTTACTTACGCTAAACTTCGGTTACGGCTCGAAAACCGTGCTTTTTGCAGATATTTTGGGTTCGGATAAAGTTGCATGTGGGCGACCAATGTGAGTGTTCATCAGGGCACTCACATTTTTTGTTTTGAAATATATTGACTTTTCCCAGAAAATGTGATACAATAATCTTGCTACACAATTTTAATAGTCTAAACGAGCTTTACGTTGGTAAAAACGTAGGCTTTGCTTGTCATACTCGTTTAGATATGAAATTGTGTAGCAGCAATGAGCGAAACCGCGTTTTTCGGTGCGTGGTTTCGACTACGCACTTTTTATTTAGGAGGAAAAATTATGAAGAAAATTCTCGTTATCCTGGTTTGTCTCTGCTTGCTTCTCTCGGCGGTTGCCTGCCAAAAGACTCCGCCCGCACAAGAAACCACCAAACCTCAAGAAACGACCCAGCCCCAAAACACGCCCGAGGAGCCCTCAAAAACGCCCGAGGAGCCCCAAAAGACCTACCAAGAGCTGTATGCAGAGATCATTTCGCAATACACCGCTCTCTTGACCGCTAAGCAAAAAGGGGAGACATTGGTTGCTCCCAACACAGAAGGTATGGATGAGAATCAAACCGCTATTACGCAAACAGTGTTCCAAATTGTAGATGACGTGAGTGCAAAATATGCCGCAAAGTACGGCTACGGCTACAAGGATTATGACGGCAACGGTATTCCCGAACTCGTCCTTTTCCCTGAATTTGGACGAGTTGTTAAGGCGCTCTTCACTGTTTCGGATGGCAAGGCGGTTTTGCTTGCCTCCAACCTAACTGATCCCGACAACGTCTATTTTTCCGAAAACAACATCTTCTTTAGCAAAAACGGTCTCTTTTTGATGATGCAAGGGGAGGAGGAAGGCAGCGTTGCAACAACTACCTATTCCTATTTCCGCGTAGTGGGAGATAAACTTGCATACGAAACCGTTTATGGTGAGGTTTACGATTACGAGAAAAAAGAAATTCTCGAAAACTTCCAAATGGTGAATGGAGAGCATGTGAGCATCGACCGCGATGCATTTATGGAGCTGAATTTGGAATACACGCAAATAAGAGACGGATTCAGTAACATGGGTATTCTCAAATTGCAAGCCCCGCGCATCTATCTCCCCTTGGTAGACCAAGAGAACGGTGATGGTCGCCCCGTGGCGGATTTTTCAAGCTATGCCGCGATCATTGAGACTGTAAAAGCAATTTCCGAAAACGAGATTTTTGATGCTTTCCACTATCAAGAATGGGAAAATGGAAAATACGATCACCTCTATGTTTGCTCCACCGAAACTGACTTTGATTACTACAACCGCTTTTTATACATCATTTACCGCGGCATCTATTCTCCCCTCGGCTATGACGAGATCGACCTCAACGGTGACGGCAAGGACGAATTGGTGTTCCTGACCGAGGATTACACCATTGAGGCTGTCTTCACCCAAAAGAACGGCACCCCCGTTATGCTGAAATCCTTGCTACAGAACGAAGAGGGTTGGTTAGATGAAAATGGTTATATTCATATTGACCGAGGCGATATCAACGAACTCGAATACAGCGTATATAAGGTTACCGAAAGTGGCGATTTTGAACTTGTTTATGATCTTTTCGTTGCCGAGGATGGCAATCGTTATCTGACAGAAGATGGCAAGAAAGAAAAGATCACCTTTGAAGAATCGCTTGAGATCTACGATGAGTACTGCTGCTATCCCGAACGCGTTGATCCCAACGAATATACAAGAACGGTATCGGATTTGACCTATGTTCCTTTGACCGAGCCCTACTACGATCCCATCGAATACGCCGCCCAGGACGGAATCTCGTGGCATTCATCTGCCAATTGGGATGGACCTGCAGAAACGAAAACCTGGTTTTTCGCCGGAACCTACGTAACCTTTGAAAATCTAACCGAGGACAGTGTAGACGTCAATTTCGAGTATCTTCTCACAAGATACTATCCCGACCCCGATAGAGAAAATTACAGTTTGTTTGAGGAGACTCGGAGCTCCCTCAAGGTCACAGCACATCGTGCAAACGGATTTTACTTTGAAGAGGGAAGTGTTCAGGGTAGAATCGAATTTCACAGTGAGTATATTTGGATTATCATTGAGGAAAGTGCCGACGAGTGTTTCCCTGCAGGATACCATTGCTATAGAAAAGATATTATTCTTGCAGATTAAAACAATAAAATAAAAGAAAAGCGGTGAGCCGAAGCTCACCGCTTTTTGGTTTTTAGTCTTCTTTGTCAATAACTTCACCGCAGGTGCAAAGCTCGGGTTGACCGAACAATCGGCGGAAGAAGTTAGCAAAAGCATTCCAGAATTTTTTCCAACCGCTTACTTCCTCGCAAACGTGCTCCTCGTTTTCGGTGGCATCACCGTCATTGGGAGTTGTGTCATCTTCGGGAGTTGTCTCCTCGGGAGTGTTAGGAGTAGTCTCCTCGGGAGTGCCGGGAGTAGTTTCCTCGGGAGTGTTAGGAGTAGTTTCCTCGGGAGTCTCTACAGGGGTAGTCACTTCGGGCGTTGTTTCTTCGGGAATGTCGGGAGTTGCAGCAAGGCTGGTGTAAACAACTTCAATAGCGGTAATACGAACTTGCTTGCCGTTAGAACCATTCTTTACAGAATTCAAAACAACGGAGGAACCGGAAACGGCAGTAGAAACATTTTTGATGTCGGTGGTGGTACCGTTGACGTAAAGGAAAGCATAAGTACCACCGGTTTGAGCAGAAACCTTAACCGAAATAAGTTCATAACCTTCCGGAACAGAAATCGTAACAGTTCCTGCGGGAGAATCGGTAGCATAGATACGAATATGGTCATTATCATACGCTTTACCGGAGTGATCACCGCCGTTTATTTTAACAGTTACGTTAGCATCAAGATTGAATTGCTGTTTTGTAGTGGTTCCTGTCCAACCATGCTCGGTAATCAAGTCAGCAACTATTTTACTTGCGGTTACATGTTCACCGGCAGGGGTATCGGGGATGTTGGGAGTATCGGGAATGCTGGGAGTGGTCTCTTCGGGAATGCTGGGAGTGGTTTCTGTGGGCGGAGTAGAAGGGGTATCTTGGGAATTGCCGCTCATGACATAAAGGCGAGCGATGTAATCGGTGTCTTTCAATTTGGCTTCGGTCAAAATGTTCAGGGATGAATATTGGCCATAGTTACCGATGTAGCAAACATCACCGGAGACGTTGGTTTTCAGTGTGTTTTTGGTCGCATCCCAAGTAAATACAGAGGTAGCGGTAGAGGCGATGGTAAAGTTGCGGTATGTACCGCTGGCAACTACGTTGATATATTGTTTTTGGTTGCTACTGTTCTTAAAGTATAAGTGGTAGCCGCCATTGGCTTGCTCCAAATATACGTCAACGCCGTTATCATAGTTGGAATCGGTTGCACCGTAATAATTGCTGACAATAGAGCCCGTGAAAAAGTACTCTGCACTGGAGTACAAGCCGAGCTTGTATGCCTTTCCAACTTCAACCGAAGTTACATAGGTGGGGACGGAGGGTTCTTCTTCGCCACAAACGGAGCAAGCACCATTACTATATTTGTGACCGAGAGCAGCGGTTGTATTGTCCTTGTAGCTATAACCGCAGCCGACGGTTTGGCAAATGAAGAGAGTATATCCCTTTTGGGTGCAGGTAGGAGCAGTAACAACGCCTGCGCCAAAGTTGTTGTGATTGCACTTTTGGGTAGAGCCGGAAGCTTCGCCGGAGGGCGTGCTCATATCAGAGGGAATCTCTGCATCAAAGAGAATGAATGCGAGCTCGGGATAATCAACAAAAACGTTACGGGTGCCGGTGATGGACTCAACAGAGTCGTTACGGCCGAGTTCCCAAGTGTCAACGGGATCTGCTTCCATCCATTCCAGAAGGACGGGAACGCTTTCCATTACGCCGGAGGTACCCCAAGCGTAGCTGGTGTTGCCCCAACGAACATAAACGTACAGGAAGATACGTGCCACGTCACCGCGCAAATCATACTTGCCGCCCGATTCGCTATTGGGGTTGTAATAGCCGCTGCTTTTGCCATAGGCAGTATTGCCACGGGAGGAGTTTTCGCTGGTAGACGTGGGGCGAATCATCATAATGTCATCTTCGTCACTACCGCTAAGTCCTTTACTGTTAGGCCATGTGTGCTCTTTGTTCCAGCTGCCGCCTTCACCCCAACCGGGGCCGATGCTCGTGCCAGAATAGAAAGAGGAGATCTTTCCACCGCCATTTTGACAATCGGTATATTTCAGTAGATCGTTATTTGCGCTATACCCATTGATATAATCGTGGTTGCTCTTCATAAGACTCTGAAGCTCACGATACAAATCACTGGAGGGAACGCTTGATCTGTTGTCGGAACCCGAATAAGAAGACAATTCTTCATAGGATGTGTTGTTGTCCTCGTAGAAGTCCTCTGCATTGGGGGAGAGGAAGGTTGCAACTGTTCCGCGAGTACCCCAGTTGTAGATGTACCCTTGACTGCTATACACATAGTTGACTTCGGAGGCATTTGCGTTCAGGTGCAGTACGGGTACAAAAGACACGCACATTACCAGTACGATAAACAACGCCAGACCGCGCTTCATTGTTTGCATCATAAGAAAAATCTCCTTTTTTGTTGGATAATTTTGTATTTTGCGCATACATATTTATTATATCACATTTTTTACCAAAATGCAATAGATATTTACAAAAGTTTTTCTGCTTTAACAATGGAATTTTTGCATCGTTCAAAAACTTGGCAAAAGACTTGACTTTTTGTGAAAATTTTGCTATAATGTACTCGTTAATTGCATCCAATCAAGACATTTTACAACAAGGAGGACAAAATATGGATTGGAATTTTTCTCTTGCCAATTACGGCCCTGTGTGGAGTTTTTTGGTTCAACTCGGCCTTTTGATGATCTTTTTGTTAGCAGGCAACATTATGCGTCGCAAAATTCCGCTTTTTCGCAAATGTCTCGTTCCGTCCGCACTTTTGGGTGGTACGATGTTGCTGATTGTAAACGTTATTGGCAAGCAGTTCAACTTTGTTTTGGTCGATAACCGTATGATGCAGGTTATCACCTATCACTGCCTTGCTATTGGATTTGCCGCAATGACGCTTAAAACAGAGAAGAGCACACATAAAACAAGCAAGGCACAGGTTTTTGAGTTTGGTGCACTGCAGGGTGGCACCTATATGCTTCAAGCATTTGTAGGGCTTGGCATCACAATCCTTTTCTTTCTCATCACTCGTTATGGTGAGCAGGTCATCTCTTACGTTTGCGGATTGATTTTGCCCTTGGCTTTTGGTCAAGGCCCCGGAAATGCCCTGAGCTGGGATATCAACTTCACCAACACCGAAGCCACACAGTTTGCCGGCAACGGTAGCTTTGGTCTCTCTTTGGCTTCTATCGGTTTTGTGGTGGCATCTATATTTGGTATTCTTTACATCAACATTCACAAAGGACGCGGTAACCTCAAGGTTCGTGATTGTAAGCCCGAACTCCAAACAGCTGTCCAAGCGGAGGAGGGCGTTGAGGAGATCCCCGATAACGAATCGGTAGATAAGTTTACCCTGCAAACAGGATTTGTTGCATTGGCCTATGCGCTTTCGTTTGCTTTTATGTGTATTCTCGGTGCTATTTCGGACTTTACCAACAGTATTGCGTGGGGCTTTAACTTTTTGTGGGCATCCCTGGCGGCAATGCTCATCAAGGCAGTTGTCAAGCGTTTGCGCAGACGTAAGCTGATGAACCGCGAGTACATCAATAACTATCAAATGGACCGCATTTCCGGTTTTTCCTTTGATATTATGATTGTTGCAGGTGTTGCAGCCATCGAGATCAACGACATCAAGAATTACATTCTCCCCATTGTTGTTCTCAGCATTTTGGGTGCTATTCTTACCTATGTGTACATTCGCAAGGCCACCAAAGAGTGCTTCAAAGGGTTTGAGCACGAGATGTTTCTGATGAGTTACGGTACCCTGACAGGTACAGCATCCAACGGTGTTATCTTGATGAAAGAAATCGATCCCGGCTTGCGCACTCCCACGTCCAGTCTTTACATTCTTTCCAATTTCCCTGCAATGGTAATGATCGCCCCCTTACTCCTTTTGTTGGGTTTTGCGAGCAAATCGCTGACAAATGCCGTTATCGCTTGCGCGATCTTCTTCGTGCTTTGGCTGACCTACACCATTTTCCTCTTCCGACGCCGCATCTTCAAAAAGAAGTATGCCGACAAGCCTGTGGAAAAATGGGAGGAAAAAGAATAATTTTGCAAAAAACGAGCACTTTCCGAAAAGAAAGTGCTCGTTTTTTTACTTGAAAGCAGGTGCGTGGGTTTCTTCCGTCGCAAATGTGTTGGGCCCGGGGTTGGACATCGAAAAATACATTTTTGCTGCCTTAGTTGTGCCAAAGTCGCGGTTGGAGCCGCTTTCTTGCACTTTGTTGAAGGCATCACGGAACATTTGATTGTGCGCTTCTTCGCGGTTGAGCAGAAAATCAATGGTTTCTCTCACCTTTTTGTCCTCAATTTGGCGGTAGAGGTACTCGTAAACCACCTTGGCTCTTTGCTCGGATGCGATGTTGGAGAGTAGATCAGCGCACAAATCACCCGTCACGGTGACGTAATCACCCGTCCACGAATATCCCGAGGCATTGATGAGACCGGGGTTGAGACCGTTTTGCACGTGCGCTTGTATTTCACCGGATTTTACCATTGTGGCATCCACGTCGTGACCGTTGAGTAGATTGATGGTCTGCGCTACCATTTCCAAGTGCCCAAGCTCTTCGGCGGCAATATCAAGGAAGAGATCCTTGATTTCGGGATCTTTGATGCGAAAACTTTGCGACATATACTGCATAGCGGCCTTGAGTTCGCCATTGCCGCCGCCAAGCTGTTCTTGCAAGAGGGCTGCATACTGTGGGTTTGGTCTTTCGACAGACACGGGGTGGAATAACTGTTTTTCGTGTTTGAACATATTTACCTCCGTTTTTTTGGTTTCGGGGTTAGTATTTCCCACAAAATGCTAAAGTATGCCCCTCTTTTTGTCATCTGTTGCGGGATTGTCAATCAACTCGCCGTATTCGTCAAAACGTGAACCGTGGCAGGGGCAATCCCAAGTATGCTCGACGGGATTGTATTTGAGTGCGCAACCGAGGTGTGGGCAACGGGGAGCGGTCGGGGTGAGCAGCCCCACCGTCGACTCAAAAGCATTGACGGCAAGCTGTGGGCGCAAAATACTGCGTGACGGAGAGAAAATTTCGGTATAGAGGTTTTCTTTCTTTTGCACGAGGTCACACAGAATGTTGGACGCTACCATCGCGTTTGTCATACCCCATTTGTTAAAGCCCGTTGCCACAAAGGTGTCCGGGGTGTTCTTTGAATATTGCCCGATATAGGGGATATCATCAAGCGTCATACAATCCTGTGTGGCCCATTTGGCAGTGATTTTTGCGTGGGGATAGTGTTCTCTTGCAAACGCTTCAAGTTCTTGCCAGCAACCGCCTTTTTTGCCCGTGCGGTGTCCGCCACCGCCCAAGAGCAACAGGTCTCCATAGGTGCGGAAAGAGAGCCCCGTGTCACATTCGTCCACGTACATTCCACCAAGGTTAGGTGCGCCGTCAAGCGCTAAAACGTAGGAACGGTGCTGATAAAGCTTGAGAAAATAAGAACCGTGCTTATTGTAAATGGGGAAGTGTGTTGCTACAATGAGTTTGAGGAAAGTAATCACGCCACCATCCGTAACCGCCCTGTGCGGAATGAGATTGACGACTTTTGTATACTCGTAAATAGGCAAATCTTTTGCAATGGTATATAGAAATTTCAAGGGGTGAAACTGTGCTTGATTTTTGACACGCACCGCCCCCGCGACAGAAAAGGGAAGCTCGCCCGCATTTGAAACTTCTGCTCGAACGCCAAGAGATTTTAGAGCATCCACCTCTTGTTCAATTTTTTTGCGGTTGTTGAGCGAATAGACGTAGGAGTCTTTTCTCTCAAAATCGCAGTCGATGTCCCGAGAAAGATGGGTGTATTCCTTGATGGCTTTGTTTTGCGCTTCGGCATACAGTTTTGCTTTTTCCTCGCCAAAGCGGCGAATCATTTTGTCATACAGCAAGCCGTGAGAAAGTGTGATTTTTGCGGTGGTGTCTTTTGTAATACCGCTGCAAATTTCGTCTGCTTCTACAAGGATGCAATCTACCCCCGCGCGTTTGAGCCGGTAGGCGCACAAAATGCCTGCAATGCCGCCGCCGATAATGAGCACGTTGGTGCTTTTTGTGCCCTCAAGCGGTGCAAAAGATTTGTGTTTTGCCGTTTCGCTCCAAATCGAATTCATTTTCTCACCCCCATTGTAATGAGGATATTTTTTCACGCTTTCTCTGCAATATACCTGCCAAATCTTCTCACGTTGGTTGACTTTTTGCATTTTTTGTGATATACTGATGCTAATAGCAGCAAGGATATGATGGACTCACCAATTTGTTTGGATACAGAAAGGAAAACCATATGATTTACAGAGAATTTTGTGGCAAGCAACTCTCCGCTCTTGGCATGGGGTGCATGAGATTGCCGATTGTTGACGGCGACCAAAGCAAAATCGATATTGATGCCGTGCGCGAAATGGTTGCATACGCAATGGAAAAGGGCATCAATTACTATGACACCGCGTGGGGCTACCACGACGGACAATCCGAAATCGTAATCGGCAAGGTGCTTGCCGACTATCCCAGAGATAGCTTTTATCTTGCATCTAAATTCCCGGGCTTCAGCACCGCGAATATGGAACGCGTGGAAGAAATTTTTGAAAAACAACTGGAAAAATGCGGTGTTGAATATTTTGATTTTTATATGTTCCACAACCTGTGCGAGAACAACGTAGACGGTTATCTTGATCCCAAGTACGGTATTTTGGAATATCTGCTCAAGCAAAAAAAGAACGGCCGCATCCGCCACCTCGGTGTATCGACACACGGCACGCTTGATACCATGCGTCGTTTCCTTGACGCGTATGGCGAGCACATGGAGTTCTGCCAAATTCAGCTCAACTGGCTGGATTGGAAGCTGCAGAATGCCAAGGCAAAGGTGGATCTGTTGCGCGAGTACGGTTTGCCTATTTGGGTAATGGAACCGGTGCGCGGCGGCAAGCTTGTTTCTCTTGAAGAAGAATATGAAAAAATGTTGAAAGAGGCGCGTCCCGATGCAAGCGTTGTTGAGTGGGCGTTCCGTTTTCTGCAAACCATCCCCGACGTTGGAATGACACTTTCAGGTATGTCCAATTTCGAGCAACTGCGCCAAAATATTGCTACATACGAGACCGAAAAGCCCCTGAACGAGAAAGAGTGGAATATGCTCCTTGATGTTGCTCGCGCGATGACCGAAAAGCACACGCTTCCGTGTACGGCTTGCCGTTATTGTACCACGAATTGCCCGATGGAGCTGGATATTCCAATGCTTATTGATCTCTACAACGAATTCAACTATTCGGGTGGTGGATTTGTTCCTCCTATGGTTATCCGCTCCTTGCCCGAGGAAAAACGTCCTGCGGCTTGCATTGGTTGCCGCGCTTGCGAGGCGGTTTGCCCGCAAAACATCAAAATTAGCGAAATGATGAGCGACTTTACCGAAAAGCTGCAAAAATAATCCATCTCAAATTGCAAAGGACACCATCAAAAAAGATGGCAAAATGTAAATTGCATCAAAGGGAGACATATATGAAGATCAGCGTCAGCGAAGAAAGCGTGGTCTATCAAGGGCCTGCATATGAGGATAGCTATTGGGGCGAGGTACAGTTCCCCGAAATTTTGAACTGTGCTGACGGAACTTTGGCGATCAAAACGCACGCGGCAGACGATAACTGGGCCGAGTTTGGAAAAAACAAAGACGTTTGGTGTATTTCAAAGGATAAAGGTATCACTTGGGAAAAAACCGACCGCGCACTCACACGCGAGGTAGGGTATCTTTTGCCAAGCGGCGACCGCTTGTATTTCCCCTTGGTAACGGGGCTTTCCTGCAAAACGGCAGACCTAAAGCCCGCCCGCATCGTGACGCAACGCCTACCAAGTGACAAGATCGTCAAAGAAGAAGACGGAAGTTGGCCCTATCCCGCATTTATGTATCGGGATATTTGGGGAAGTGCCAATTACGTTTATGATTTTGCAACCTTGCCCGATGTTTATGCGAAGCAAGAGTGGCTTGGTTATCGCATCAAAAAAGGGGAAAGTCACGGCAGTGAAGAGGCAGTCAAGGTCATTCACCCCAATCTTTCTGTGCGCGGTGTCATCAGGGGAGAGGATTTCGTTATGGCACCCTTCTGTCCCTATGGGCGCGGATTCCGCACAGATAAGGAAGGAAACATTTGGCTCACATCCTACTCCGGCGCACACCTCAATCCCTATAACGGCGGCGTTGACGTGTACGGGGCAGCGCTTCTTTACAAGTCACAAGATAATGGACACACCTTTGAGTTTGCAGGATATATCCCCTATATTCCCAACACCACCAAGCACCCCACGGCGCATATGTGCGACGGCTTTTCCGAAGCCGCCTTGGAGTTTATGGATGACGGCTCTATGATCGTTCTTTTGCGCGCAACCAGCGTTTTTCTTGGGGGACCCGAGTGGAATCCCATGTACTTCGCTCGCTCCACCGACGGCGGCAAGACCTTTTCTGAACCAAAAGAATTCGATAAGTGCGGTGTGCTACCCAACTTGGTAAAGTTGGATTGCGGCGTTACCTTGGCTGCCTATGGCAGACCGGGAATTTATGTTCGTGCTACAAAAGATCGCACGGGTATCGAATGGGAAGAACCGATTGAAGTGATGACAGGGGAGGACAGAAGTCATTTGATGAACGATCCGCCAAAGCGACCGAATTTTCATCAATGGGCAGGCTCTTGCTGCAACGTGGACTTAAAGCCGATTGGGCCCAATCAAGCGCTTTTAGCTTACTCTGATTTCTATTATCCCGATCAATCGGGCAAAACGAATAAAAAGTTAAAAACAATTCTTACACGCATCATTACTGTGGAATAAACAAAAGGGCTGACCGTTTGGTCAGCCCGTATCTTTTTTATTCTGTTTCTGTTTTTGCTTCCGTTTCTTTTTGCCGTTTTTCAATCTCTTTCACCAGTCGGAAGAGGAGAAGAGTGGAAAGAATTGCAGTCAGGGCATTAACGCCAACAAAATTGAACCAAATTCCGTCAAGTCCAAAGCTCCAAAGCGCCCCAAGGAGCACCACGGGGAATATAAACGCGGTGCCAACCGAGATGATGGTTGCTTGTAGCGGCTTTTCAATCGCACTGAAATAGCTCTGCGTAGTTACGCCAAACCAACGGAAGAGGTAGGCAAAGCAGAACAGACGAATGGCGTGTGTGGAAATTTCCAACAGCTTCGTTTCCTCAGCATTGACAAACCAAGAGGCAATCACGTCGGGGAAGAAGAAGAGAACCGATGTTGAAACCAATCCCACGATAGCCGTACCGATATAAGCGCATTTTACGATTCGCTTTACGCGGTCATAATTTTTGGCTCCCCAGTTGTAGCCGAGAGCAGGGGAAAGAGAATCGGCAATGCCGTAAAGGAGCGGCCAGCAAAGGTCGCTTGCGTACATCAAAACCGCATAAACCGCAACGGCAGTTTGTCCGCCACCCTCTCCAAGCATCTTGACACCGAGCGTCATCAGGGAGATGTTCATCAAAATCGAGGTCACACGTCCCGAGATGTTATTCAGGAAAACGGGGGAACCGCACGCCGCAATCTGCTTGAAAAGTGCAAAGCTGAACTTGGGTTTTGTAAATTTCAGCAGTTGTTTGCCACGCAAAAAGGGAAGAAGACAAATCACCGCACACGCACACATCGAAATGCAGGTGGCAAGTGCCGAGCCGACAACGTCCATATCCCAAACAATGAGGAACAACGTCAAAAAACCGAGCGTTCCTACGTTGCAACCGATGTTAACGAACATACTGGTCTTGACGTGTCCGCAAATGCGCAAATAGTTATCCATTGCAAAAAAGATGGTGGTAATCGGTCCGCAAAGCGCATAGGTGCGCAAATAACGTACAGCCGTATCCAAGAGAACGTCGTCTGCCCCCATCATGCGGGATAGAGGAACAGCGGCAAAAAACATAATCGCTCCCATCGTCGCCGAGGCAATAAAATTGAGAATGACCGCGCAGGAAAAGACGTTGTTTGCCGTTTTGTAATCCTCTTTGCCAAGAGCAATCGAAATTGGGGCAGAAGCACCCACGCCAATGAGGTCGGCAAGCGAGAAGTTGATCATAACCAGGGGCATTGCAATGTTGACTGCTGCAAACGCGCCCTCACCAAGAATCTGTCCGATAAAAACGCCTTCTACGATGCTGTAGATCGACATTGCGAACATACTGATCATTCCGGGAGCGGCGACCACAAAAAAGAGGCGCCAAGGGCTCATTTTAGCATACATTTCTTCGGTTTTGGTCTTCATTGTAACACCTCACTTTCTTTACACAATACGCGGGTGAATGACAATTTTGCCATTCACCCGCATCATTATATCATTTTATGGTGATAAAGTCAATAGATTTTTTCGTTTTATTTGTAAAAGGGAAACCGATTACATCCCGTAGAGGATCCACGGATAAGTATACGGCAGAGAGGTCGAACGCGCCTAAAAAGCCACATAAAAATGAAGAAATCCGCCGAATGGAGCGGCGGATTTCAACCTCAAAAAATATATGTTTAAAATTCAAGTGAATTTGATTTGTCCTAAAAAGTGGCTTTTGTTCTGCGCGAATTGCAAAAAAAGAAGTGACCCTTGAATGAAGGTTGTAAGCCCACACCCAAGGGTCACTTCTCAGAATTCTTAATATCTAACATCTTTTGTTATCCTCTCTTTCGTTTATCTACCCAACATCCGTTTCCGTCATATCCCAAAACACAATTACCATTTTCTCTAACGAGAATACCCTTTGTTTTCGTATGTTCGTCGGTTTGTGGGCGAGCCATTGGACGTTTTTCATTCGTGATGTTAAGAACGGATTTTTCTACCTCGGTAATCTTTATCATTACCTTTATCTATATGATGCGTAACACCGCCGTGTTTTTCTGCACTCGCATTGTGCAGATGCGGTTCCGAGAACCGTTTTTCTCTCCGCCGTTCTTAAGTTTTGAATGATCACCCGAATGAGAAAGTCCCGATTTAGTATTTCATCGGACCGTCCTCCTTTTCTTTGGTGTCTTCATTATAGCACGATTTTTTGCAAATGTCAATATGGCAAATTGTAAGAAATGTGCATTTAATTTTTGTGAAAAAAGCAGAAATTGTGCATTTTGCCACATTTCCTCTTTACAAACAAAGAAAAGTGTGATATACTAAATAATGGTGGGCCAAAAAACTTTGTTGCTCACCTCTTTTTTTATCAAAAAAACGAGTGCAATGACTACCGTCACTGCACTCAATTTTTTGTGCTGAATTTTTATCAATCCAAATTCACAGCCATAGCGTGGCGCGCGTAGTTAAAGGAAAGACTCACACCGGGCTCACCACCGCCAAAGGGCAGGAGTTCTTCTTCGAGTTCTTCAATGCGGTCAATCTTGCCGTTCACATAAGCAAGAATACGTGCGCGGCATGCCTCTGTGCGACGAATGACACCACCGATGCGGCGGTCTTGCACCTCAAAGCCGTGCGGTTTATTGTCAAGCATCCATTGTTTTTCAAATGCCTTGACAAAGATGTTCAAACGCTTGACTACCTCGGGGTAGTCCTTTTCCGCCAGCTGACGCAAAGTTTCTTTGTCGCCTGCCTCATAAGCGCGGCGGGTACGTAAGCCAAGCTCATATTTGATCTCGAGAACGTCGCAAAGCTTTGCGGCAGAATCGAATACGTAGCCATAGCGGCGTGTTTTCTTGGCTGTGGCGCTCAACTTTTGAGAGATCTCACCAAACTTGGCACCTGCACCAAGACAAACGCTGTAGTCAAGAAAATCGTTGAAGTAATCAGAAAGGAGCATATACTTTGCAGGGTTCTTGGGATAGCTTGTGTATTCGACGATGTGGTTCGGCATATCAATTTCCATAAACTCGTCGTAATCGATGCCAAACATTCTCTTAAATTTAGCTTTGATCAATTCCTCGTCGGTGTTGCCCTTGGCGTACTCGGCGAGGTAGAACAGGGAAGGCAGCTGCGAGAAGTGCGAGCACTCGCCGCCGTTGTCGCCCCACATGGTAAAGAAGACGTTTTTGATCTTCTTCTCGCGGCACGCGTCAAGAGCGGGGAGCATACTTTTGAGCGTGTAGCGGTTGCTGGGGATGAGTCCGATCCAGCTCCACGCGCCACCGGCAAACCATGTGTTTTTGGAGAGCTGACGGTGGTTGTCAAACATATCGCTATATCCTTGCTTGTTTGTGGTCCAATAGTCCCAAAAAACAGGGATGACTTCAGGGGGGAATGCTTCAACAACCTCTTTTGGCATTTCACACTTGGGAATGTAGTATTTGCCGTTGTTCCAGGAGCGGAAGAACATATCCGACCAGATCATCACCTCGTAATCATACTTTTTGGCGATGTCGCAAACGCGAGCAAGATGACGCTTGATGATGGTGTTCACGGGCTCATAGCCGTGAATATCCAGGTGCTTGCCGCGACCGAGGTTGAACGCCTCGTCCATACCGATGTGAATACGCTTGGTGCGGAAGCACTCGGAAAGGGACGCGAACATATGGTCGATAAACTCATAGGAACGCTCGTCATCGGTCAGAAGAACGTCGCCAAAATCGATGGGGAATTTGCCCCAACGAACAGCGGCAGTCAGATGCGCCAGGGTTTGAATACAAGGGATGACCTCAATGCCCATCGAAGCACCCAAATCGTCAATTTCTTTGAGTTCTGCCTTGGAGTAGCGACCTCTCATATAGCCAAAGTAGGGCTCACCGTCCACCTCGTAGGTGTCCTCGGTGTAAAGGAATACGCAGTTGTATCCCATTTTTTTGAGCAGCGGGAAGAAGCGTTTGAGTCCGTCAAGACTCATAACCGCGTTGCGCGACATATCAATCATCACGCCAAAGGTGTTGTAGTTTTTCATGTTGTATTCTCCTTTATGTTCGGATCAAGATGTTTTGGAAAAATTTCTATTAAAAAGACTGTATTATGGTGTCCAGTTCTTGGAAGGAAAGCACTTTTTTGTCATAATCCTGTTTGTTATATCGGTCAAAAAGTATGGAACTGATACCCATTTCTTTTGCGGCCAATAGATTATTGATGCTGTCATCTATAAAAAGGCATTCATTCGATGTTTTGTTTGCTTGTTGCAAAGTCAGTTCGTATATTTTGGGGTCAGGTTTTCTGCAATGAACATCTCCGCTGACGATTTTGTGCTTGAAATATTTATCCAATCCGTAATGCTTGGTGATATATGCACTCCATTCGGAAACATCCGTGGATAATAAAATAAAATCATACGTTCGATAATATTTTTCAGCAAAGGCAATAAACGACGAGTCAAAAGAAAGATGGTTCTCGATATAATCTCTCATATGGAACTCGGTATCTTGATATCCCAACAGCGAAAGAAATTCGTGCGAACCGATTTCCCCGTATCCGGCTTTTGTAAACAAGCGTTCTTCTTCAAACTGTCTTTTCAAGCGTTCGTGTTCGGATTTGTCGAAATGGGAGAACGTATAGGGGATAAAATTGCCTTTCGGTTCCTTCAAAATAACCCCATACATATCAATGATTAAAGTTGTTATTTTCTTTGTCATCTTTTTTCCACCTTTCCAACCTCAGTTTTTCTCTCTCACACTATTCACAAAACTCTGTATTTTCATTTCGAGAGAGTAAAGATTAGGATTTCGGCCCCTTTTTCGCCCTCCTCCGGGAGGAGGGAAGTGAATGCCGCAAAGCGGCAGGCACAGGGAGGAGCACGCGGCATTTTAGAGTAGCGCTCGTTTTATGGCGAGTGCTTTACGCTTGTACACGCCGGACCTTATTTTACCAACGCGTCACCAAGCAGATAGTCCTTTACATCCCCCACAAATTGGTTGCCGCAGCGCTCCAGCTCGCCCAGCACGCGGTTGATGCCGCGCTCGCTCTTATACCAATTTTCCTTGGTAATGCCCGAGCAGTCGATGGGGCAGACCACAAACTCGACATCGGGGAACGCCATTTGATAAAGCATCAAGCAGCGGCGTGCGTGGAACTCCTTGCAAACAATGAGAGCGGTTTTTATCTTGATGCCGTTCTCATCGACAAGCTTTCTCGAAAGAAACGCATTGTCGCGTGTGTGGCGCGCTTGATCCTCGGGGAGGATCGCATCCCTTGGTACTCCATGTTTGGTTAGAACGTCGATGAAAAAATCACATTCCGAGCGATAATCGCCTGTATAAATTTCCGCTTTGTCGGCAACGCCGGGCCAGGAGTCCCATCGCGTGCCCATCGCACCCGAGGGGATGATCCATTTGGCGTATCCGCGACGGTAAAGCTCGGCGGCGTACTCGGGTTGTTGGGGGTGCATGCCACCCGGCAAAAAGAGGACGTCTGCCGCCTTTGGGACGTCGCGCACAAATATGTAGTTGGAAATGTCGTTGATAATGCGATCGTTCATAGCCGTTCTCCTTTCCAAAGGATACCTTTTTTTTGACATTATACCACAAAACGCGCGCAAAGTAAATAGAGGGAGATGATTTTTTGAAAATTCTATCACAAAACCAGAGGCTTTTTATAGACAACTGTAAAAAAACGTGATATAATAAAAAAAATCAAAAAAATCAAAAAATACCCAATCAAGGATCGGTTTCGTGCACTTTATGGATGAAAGGCAGGTGAGAACGATGGATGCATGTATTGTAGAAAACTATGTTGAAAAAGTATATGGATATGCGGTAAATCACACCTATTCTCGCGAGGAGGCTGATGATCTGTCGCAAGAAATACTTTTTACGGTTGTTAGAGAGCTACCAAGGTTGAAGGATGAAGATAAATTTGAACCCTGGCTTTGGGGCATTGCAAGAAATGTGACGAGAAGTTTTCAACGTCATATGGGAAAACAACGCGCGATGTATTCCTATGACATTCCGGAAGATATAGCGTATGAAGAAAATTTTGATAATGATCAAGATGATGTTTATGATCTGTTGCGCACAAAAATTGCGATGCTTTCTGCAATATATCGTGATATCATCGTTCTTTACTACTATGACAGCCTTTCAACAAAGCAGATATCCGAGCAATTAAACATTCCCGAAGGTACTGTCACATGGCGACTTTCGGAAGCTCGGAAGAAACTAAAAAAGGAGTGTACTGAAATGAACGAAACTGCTCTTCGTCCAATCAAAATGAATATTGATATATACGGAACCGGTGAATATGATGGTAATATGGTGCCGTTTCCAAGTAAGTATATCAATGATGCGCTTTCTCAAAATATTCTCTATTATTCCTATGAAAAACCTGCAACGGTGGAAGAATTAGCAAAATTATGCGGCGTTCCCGCATACTACGTTGAAGATCGAATTGACAATCTTTTGAAACGAGAAGCTATTATAGAGGTATCGAAAGGAAGGTATCAAACTGATTTTATCATTTGGTCTGACAAATATGGCATTTATTGTGAAGAAAATGCAGAAAAAGCGCTCTTGCCGATTATGGATAAATTGGTAGGAGCTATCAAGTCGGTTGCCAAAGAAGCTGCGAACATTGATTTCTACAAAGCGGGTAAATCCGAGGAGGATCTGCTTTATTTGTATGGCATGATGGCTTTCGATTATCTCAGCAGACATTATTGTAAGTTGCCGTTCCCACAGATCAAGCAGAAGTATGATGGATATTGTTGGAACTATATAGGCAGTGTGGAGACGGGGAAACATCCGAGGACAAGAATTGGTAGCCAAGTTAGTGCAAATCGCGGGAGCAGAGGCAATTGCTCTCATACGACTTGGTTCGGAATGAAAGGAATTCATTTTAGAAAGATGATGCTCGATACTTATATCAATGCCTGCGAAGACATTATATATGGTGGAAATTCCGAAGATAAAAATGCAGTAGCCAACGCAATAAAAGATGAATATATAACCAAGAAAGCGGATGGAAGTTTCTTTGTAACCGTTCCATGTTTTACGGCAGAACAAAAACGGGATTTTGATGCAATCGTGGAAAAGCATTTTGCAGAGCTTATGCCAAAATATTCAAAGATTGCTGAAGCCTTCATTGCTGACTACAAAAAGTTATTCCCAAAACATTTGAGTGACGATGTTGACCGTATGTGCCAAAATATGTTTTCAAATCTATACGTTACGATAGTTTCTTACGCACAGAAAAATGGAGATTTTGAAATGCCATCGAAAAATTGCTATTGCGATGTGATGCTCCAACATTAAAAAGATCAGATATTGGAATATCTATGGGAAATGTTGGTTCTGAATCTGCAATTGAAGCATCAGACATAGTAATATTAAAAGATGATTTAGAAAAAATACCACTTGCTATTGAAATATCTAAATATACAAATTA
>JAZSFM010000086.1:0-11839 GCA_045532215.1 Eubacteriales bacterium
CTTCTGGTGTGCGCCGACTGTCTGTCCGTAGCTTTGGAGTTCCCTTTTGTAATTCTTGTTAGAGCGTTCTTGAAAGGGGTGTGGGGTAAACTTCTTGCAAGAAGTTTTCCCCACGTCTCTCTTTAATACTTTTCTACAATCTCTTGCATCTTAGGCAGCAGCTTTTCAATCTCGGCGGCGAGCTTGAGTTGGGTGCGTGCGCGGTCGAGGTTGTGGTTCTCGCGGTGGATGTGGTAATAGAGGTCACCGTTGATATAGTCGGCAAGGAAGCGTGTTCCCTGCTCGACGGTGATGATGAGAGCGGAAAGAGGCAAAAGCTCGCGCTCTCTTGCGGTCATACTGTCGCCAAGCTCCTCGAGGAACGCGGCGGTGAATGCCTCAAACTTGGCAAGGTCGAATTGAATCTTGTTAAGGTCGGTTTCGTCTTCGGCTCCTGTCGATGCACCTGTACGCATCGCATCGCCAAAATCGTAAAGGAGCGAACCGGGCATAACGGTGTCAAGATCGATCACACAAATCCCCTTGCGCGTCTCGCCATCAAGAAGGACGTTGTTGAGCTTGGTGTCGTTGTGCGTTACGCGAAGCGGCACGCTTCCCTCGGCAATGCCGTCAACGATTGCGGAAGCATATTTTGCATAGCCGCGCACCTCTGCGATCTCTTTTTCAATGGTCTTTACGCGACCAGCGCGGTCAGCGGCAATCGCCTCTTCCAGTTGCGCAAAACGGTTGGGCGTATCGTGAAAACGTTCGATCGTCTCGCAAAGACGGTCGGCGGGGAAATCCGCCAACATCTTTTGAAAACGCCCAAACGCGCGTGCGACCTCGGCAAAATCGGCAGGACTTTTGGCTACCTCAAGACAGATCATGTCCTCAACAAAATAGTAGGCGCGATAGTAGTCGCCTCCTTCGGTCTTGTAGTAAGGCAAACCCTCTTTGGTTGTCAAAAAGGTCAAGGTCTCCTTTTGGGGATTGCCTCCGTTCTCAACAATCTTCTTGCGTAGGTGCGCAGTGACCGCCATAATATTGCCCATCACCTCGGCAGGATTTTTGAAAACATTTGTGTTGATGCGTTGCAAAATGACGCGCGGCTTGCTATCTACCAAAAAGGTGTTGTTGATGTGGCCGTTGCCGTGCGGAAGCGCTGCGGCATCAATGCCAAATTGCTCAAGTACGTTTGCGATTGGATTCATTCTCTTGTATCCTTTCTCATTTCATTTTTTTGTGTGAAAATATATGAAAATGGAGCAAAACCTATTGACTTTGTCCGTGTGTTGTGCTATGATTATATTATAATATATCCAAATATGAATAGATATATGGAAATGGACATAAAACCTTTGAAAACAGCCAAAAGTTCTCACGAAAATCACGCCGCACCGCTCAACGATTGCGGCATTGCACGCAGCGCCGATATTCTGGCGTTTCATTGCTCGCTTGACCGCCATTTTGACAAAGATCACAACTTTAGCGGTGAATGTCACCCCTTTTATGAGTTGGTCTTTGTGGAAGAAGGCACCGTGGGCATTACCGCCGGTGAGGAAGTGCATACCCTCTCCGAGGGGCAAATCCTTTTGCACGCGCCGAACGAGTTCCACCGCATTTGGTCGGAGTTTGGAAGTGCACCGCACGTGCGCAATCTTTCCTTTTTTGCCGCCGCAATTCCCTCTTTCGGCTCTCGCGTGGTGCAACTCTCTGACACCGAACAAGCCGAGCTGACAACCGTTTGCGATGCCGTGGCACAGGGTATCCGTACCGGTGATCGCGCACTCCTGAATGAGGCACGCGTGCGTTTGGAACTGTGGTTCTTGCAGGTTGCCAAGAAAGAAAATAATATTGCCGAGCAAACACCGCTTTTGCCATCCGCTTTGCGGTATGCCGAAATCGTTGGTATTCTGCACGCAAATCTGCATAAGCAGTTTTCTGCGGGTGAAATTGCGCAACTTTGCAACATCAGTCTTTCGGCTCTCAAAAAAATCTTCACTCGCTATGCAGGTATGGGCGTCTCGCGCTACTTTACCGAGATGAAAATGCGCTACGCCGCCGAACAGCTGCAGGCAGGCATGCGCGTGGGCGAGGTTGCCGCACTGCTCGGTTACTTCGACCAAAACTACTTTAGTACCGTCTTTCGCCGTGTCATGGGCTCCCCTCCCGGAACCTATCGCGGCAGTGAAAAGAAGCTTGATACACGAATTGAAAGAAAGGAAAATACAAAAATGAAATTCATCACCGTTCAAAACTACGATCAAATGAGCCGTCAGGCAGCCAATATCATCTCCGCGCAGGTTATTATGAAACCGCAAAGCGTGCTCGGTCTTGCAACCGGATCCTCCCCTGTTGGCATCTATCGCCAACTCATCGAATGGTATAACAAGGGCGACCTTGATTTTTCGAACGTTATTTCCGTAAACCTTGACGAGTACATCGGTCTTGACGAAAATCACGACCAAAGCTACCGCTACTTTATGCAAAAGAACCTCTTTGACCATATCAACATCCGCCGTGAGAACACCTTTGTTCCAAACGGTTGTGCCCAAGACCTTGAAAAAGAGGGCGCTGACTACGACGCGCGTATCGAAGCTCTCGGCGGCATCGACCTTCAACTGCTTGGCATTGGTCTTGACGGTCACATCGGCTTTAACGAGCCCGCCCCCATTTTTGAGAAAGCAACACACGTAGTTGATCTTCACGAGTCTACCATCAAAGCAAACGCTCGCTTCTTCGAAAACGAAAGCGACGTTCCGCGCCAAGCCATTACCATGGGTATGGGCTCCATTATGCAGGCAAAAAAAGTCCTGCTCATCGCTAACGGCAAAGCTAAAAAGGACATCGTTCAGCGCGCCTTCTTCGGTCCTATCACGCCCGAGGTGCCTGCTTCTATCCTTCAACTCCACCCCGATTTGACGGTTGTATTTAGTGAGGAATAAAATAAGACGCGTTTTTGTGGGGGAAACTTCTTGAAAGAAGTTTCCCCCACACCCCTTTCAAGAACTTTTGCACAGCAAATAACCAAATAGAGTTGTCAGTTTGCAAATAGACAGTTGGCGCGCGCCTCTGTCGGCTACGCATAAAACAATATCTTATAGTAAGTGTCTTGGGAACTGTCCGAGGCACTCCTTTTTTATGCCAAAAACTTTTTTTGTTAGAAATGTTTTGGAGAGGGTGTGGGAGAACCCTTTTTTCAAAAGGGTTCTCCCACATAAAATCATTCTTTCATTTGCAACGAATGATGACAAGTTCACGCGGATTTGCAATGCGAGGAATATGGGTGTGATCTCCCGCGCCGCGGCTGATGACGAGGCGGTTGTCGATAACGCCTGAGGTATATTTAGGAAAGATCCCCTGACCGGGGGCATAGACACCGCGACCGAAGATGCGCCATTGTCCGCCATGTGCGTGACCGCAGACAATGAGGTCGATATTTGTTTTACGGATGTAAGGTTCGTAATACTCGGGATGGTGGCAAAGCAGAATGCGGAATTCTTTGGCATCTGTAAACTCTGCCAATGCCGCCTCATCGGGGCGGTTTTCTTTTTTGGAAAGTCCCGATGCAAGCCCACAAATGCGGATGCCATCTGCAAGAATGCTCTCGTTGTGCAACAGCGTCACGCCTGTTTTTTCGATGCGTGTGCGCATTTCATCGGACACACCTTGGGCACATTGGGTACCGTTTCGGCTCGCACCAATCATTTCGTGGTTGCCAAATGTGTAATACGTAGGCGCAATGGCAGCGCAAGAACGCAAAAACGCGTACCCCGATGACCACTCGTCGGCAAGCTCGTCGTTTTCCATAATGTCACCAACAAGCAAAATCATATCGGGAGATGCCTGACGTAACCGCTCTGCCAAATCCTCGTGCGGACAGGCGTGCAGATCGGCTACAAGACCGATGCAAAGGGACTTGCCGTTGGGCAAGAGAGGCAAATCATAGTGGGTAGTAACCAATCTTTTGCCGCGGCGTACTGAAGCAACAATAGCCAAAAGAATTGTGCAGGCAACAAATGCTCCCACAAAATCAATGGCAACGTCCGAGAGACGCGAACCGCGGCCTTGGCTAAAGAGTTGATGTAATTCATCGGTTACCGCATAGAACAATGTAAAGCCGAGGGATGCGGCATAGCGCCATAAAAGCTTGCCGGGCCAAGTTATCAAAAGCAGCAGTGCAAGAGCCGCAAGCGAGCCAAACTCTAACATATGTGCAAGCTTTCGAATAGGCGTGTGCGCTTTATTCACCATAACCTTTTGTTCCTCGGTGAGGTGTTCCATAGGATCTTTTGGTTTTGTCTCTTCGGGGGGAGTATTTTCTTCGGGGGGAGTATTTTCTTCGGGAGTGGTATTTTCTTCGGGAGTGGTAATATCCTCGGTAGTGGTGGTTTTGCTCTCCGTCCACTTAGAAATCATTTCCACAAAGGAAATGACAACTCTTTTGCTGACGGTTGCCGATTTTGCACCATTTTGCGAGGAAAACAAAAAGATCATTGCCATATTGCAAACGATCAAAACCCCGAGCAGTATGCGCCAAAGGAGCAATCGTTTTTCTTTTTTTGCCATATCGTATTTATCCTTTTTATTGCTTGTTCTTCCGGATATTATACCATAAATTTGCCAAAAAAGCAAGTCCTTTTGCGCGGTCATCACAAAAAATTCAACTTATCCGCACAAGAGCAGCAAAGAAAGCCACAAAAGAATATCCGAATCTCCCTCTGTGCGAGAAAGAAGCAAAATCAGCCCCAAAAGCAGGAGTCGATCTTGATCCCCTTCTCCTCCCCCACCGCCAAGTAGGCGGCGCAAGCCCTCAAAATTAATGGGTGGCACGGTTGGCTTTTTTTCGGCGTGAGGTGCGGGCTTTTGTTCTTCTTTTTCTGCCACCACCTCGTCGGCAACATCGGGAACAGAAGGTGCGGGAGGAACATCAATCATCTCTTCTTGAGAAGATTCAGCGCGCAAGAGTCGGTCAGCGGTTGGAGATGCTTTTTCCTCTACGCCATTCCGCGAAAAGGGTTTCGACGGTTCTCGCCTTGGAATAGAGATGGGCTCGGTGGGCTTTTGTGAGAAAGCCGAGCCGCTATAGTGCTCGGGCAAACGGACGGGACGTTTGGAATGATCGTCATAGCGTGAATACATATCGCGTCCTCCTTATATCATTTTTTGCAGAGCATCGCCCAAGCGAGAGAGCCCCAACAGCATATCGATTGCCCGACAGCGCTCGGGAGAAAGAAAGGGCTTGAGAGCCAACAAAAGATCGTTGCGGCATCCTCGGCGGTCGCGTCCTCCCCCAACGTGTGTAGGGGTAACGGAAGCCGGAACAGATGCCTCCGACGATCCCCCGGTTTGTTGCATCATCGGGGCGAGCATTTTCATCACATCGGGGAGTTTTGCCATCATTTCGGGATTGGAAAGCACGCGCGAGATGCCGTCTGCCATTGCTTGGGGATTTTCCAAAGGCGGAACATTCGAAGGAGTTTGTGGCGCTGGTTGTTCTGCCGCTGGTGCCCCTGTTCCCGATTTGCCAAGCATTGATGAGATATTACGGATAAGGTCGGGATTGGATAGCAGCTTACCAAGAAGCGCGCCCGAATCTGCAGAGGGTGGCGAGCTCGATTCGATATCACTCATAAGGTCGTCTCCCCCTTTTTACAGTTGGTTGCGCTTGTTGCGGCGGTAATCCTCATACAGGCGATTGATGCCCTCAAGCTCATCCTCGCCAATGGAGCCGAGTGCTGCGCGAACACTCTCGATGCTCTGCGGATTGATGCCGAGTTGTGCGGGATCAATCCCCGTTTCGGCAGCAATTTTTTGAATCATCTGCCCCAACTGCTCATCATTCATAGCCAACAATTTCTTCAACATTCTTTCATCTATTTGCATAACGGTGTCTCCTTTTGCATTGAGATTTGATAGGTATCAATGACAGTATATGAAAAAGGAAACGGGGGTGACAAAAGAAAAAGCCACGCGTCGCGTGGCTTCTTTATCATTTTATAAAAGCTCAAACACACCCTTCACCGTATCAACCACAGCGATGCAGTTGCATTTTTCTAATTTGGAGCGATTTTGGTGGCCTGAGGCAACAAGGACGCAATCCACGCCCATTGCCTCGGCAACCTCGGCGTCGTGGTCGGTATCCCCAATCATCAGAGCGCAAATATCGGGGTTGGCGTTCTTCCATGCAATGCCAATATCTTTTTTGCTTTTTGCGTGAATGTTATCAAGACCGAGAATTCCATCAAAGCGAGAAAAGATTCCCAAATTCTCAAGCTGTCCGCGCAGCATATTCAATTCACTCGCGGAAAGAATCCATTGCTCCATTCCCCTCTCGTGCAGAGCGTCGAGAACCTCGGGAATATCGGGATAGGTAGTGGAATCCTTGGAATATTCAAAATAATAGTCCATCCACTCGGGCGCAAGAACAGCAAAGGGCGTCTTTTCAAAATCGAAGCCCATGCGCGCATAGTAATCCTGAATGGGAAAACCAAACACCTCTCGATATTTTTCCACCGTAGTTACAAGCGGCAAATTGTATGCGCCAAGCAGGCGGTTTGCACTCTTAATGCAGGCATCCACGTCGTCGTAGATGGTTCCGTTAAAGTCCCAAATGATGTGGGTGTATATTTTTTTCTCCATAATTCTCTCTCATTTCTCTCAAAATCGGTCGCCCATTCGGGCGGAAATGGTTGGTAAAACGAGGGCTCCCTCCCCTTTTGGTGGGCAGAGAGATTTCCTCTCCTTCCACGCGCAACCTCGGGTGGGAGAGCCCCCCTTTCTTGGTAAAATGCGTGGGTTGAAATGCGTTGCCTTTTCCTGTATAATAACACCATGCGGTGGATTTGCCGCCGCAAATTTACAGAAAAGGAGTGATTGATATGGTCACGACAACAAATCGGCCGCGACGCTTAACTCGTCGTTGGCTGTGTGCCCTGTTTGCCGCATTGATGCTGGTAAGTGTGTTACCCTTGAGCGCTTTTGCACTCTCACCTGCGCATCCTAAAGAATCGGTAGAAACCGACGTTTATCTGGACGGTGTCGAGATTCTTAACGGTGACTGCGTAATATGGAAAGATATCACGTTTGTTCCCCTGCGCAAGTTCTGCAATCTGTTTGACGGTTGCACGTTCTCGTGGAATGGCAAAACCAACACTGCAACGGTAAAGACGAATAGCGGTATGACGCTCATCATTCAGTCAGGCGCGCTTTACATCTATGCAAACGGACACTATTTCTACACCGTTGAGGCGGTGCAGAACTGGGGCGGTAGTCTTTACGTTCCCATTCGTCCTCTGGCACGTGCCTTCAATGCCACCCTTGAGTGGAACAATACGGTGCGTGCGGTGGAACTGAAGTCCCCCACGGGAAAGCCCATGGTATCTTGGGCAAATTATAACGAGGATGACCTCTATTGGCTCGCGCGCATCATCTCTGCAGAGTCGAAGGGCGAACCCCTTAAGGGGCAAATTGCCGTTGGCAACGTGGTGCTCAATCGCGTGCGCCACAAGTCCTATCCCAACACCATTTACGGGGTTATCTTCGACCGCAAGCACGGCACGCAGTTCTCGCCTGTTTCCTTTGGCACAATTTACAACAAGCCATCGGAATCGGCAATCATCGCCGCTAAAATCTGTTTGGAAGGATACTCGATCTCTAACACAGCCCTGTTCTTTATGAATCCTCGTATCGCTACGACCAACTGGATTTCCAAAAACAGACCCTATGCCTTTACCATTGGCAACCACGATTTTTACAACTAAATAGTAGAAAGGAGCATTATGGGGATGGAACGCAATCGCGAGCCATCCCCAATTTTTATCGTTTTTATTCTGCGGGAACTTCGGGAATCTCGGGAACTTCTTCGGGACGATTCTCAAGTGCCAAGCTGTTGATGTATGCCTTAACAGCTGCTACGTTACCCGTATACTCAAATCCCTCTTTGTAGAGTTCGTCACTACCGTGGAACGCGTATATGCCAACGGTTTGGAGAGTGGTGGGCAATTTTACTTCTGCCAATACCACGCATTTTTGGAATGCTTGGTCGCCAATTGCAACGGTACCCTCGTTGATAACAACGGAGGTAAGCGCTTCACAACCAAAGAAAGCAGCTCTTTCGATGGTTTGTGTAGATGCAGGCAATTCGATTTCGGTCAAAGCAGTGCATCCCATAAAAGCGGATTCGCCGATGGTTGTCAGTTTGGAACCCTCTGCAAAAGTAACGCTCTGCAAGGAAGTGCAGCTATAGAATGCGCCCTTGCCGATTTCGGTTACATATGCAGGGAAAGAAAGCGATTGCAGAGCAACACAGTCTCTCAGTGCGTAATCTTCAATTACAAAAGTGTGTTGGCTGATATCAAAATTAGCATCTTCTTTCAAGTAGTCCTCTGCTGTGGGGAATACCAATGTAAGAACGCTGGAACTGCAATCAAATGCTTCTGCTCCAATAGCAACAACACGGCGCTTTTGGTTGATGTTGTCACCCTCGGTGCCGTAGGGGTAGAAGTATGTAGGAATCTTTACCTCGTGTGCTCTATCGAGTGTGGTAGAAAAGCCAACGATGCGAACGGTTTTGGTATCGATTTCTTCAAATTGGAAGGTGTCATATACGTTATAGGTATCTTCCGTTTTTGCGGTTTCATTACGGCTGCCCTTCAGGTTTTCGAGTTCACTATCTGTGCCGCTACCATTCTTATTAGAGCAAGCAACAATCGAGAACATCATCAATACTGCCAGCAAAAGTGCGAGAAGTTTTTTCATAATCTTCCTCCTGCAAAAATACATATATATAAGATTATACAAGATATAGACCAAAAAGTCAATAGATTTTTCCCGATTCTTTGTAAATATTTTGTTATTCTCCTCGGCTTTTTCTCTTTCCCCACGTTTTGAGGTCGTACTATTGACAATCTTTTTTGTTTGATGTATAATAGAAGGATGAAGTACAAAACGATGGGAGGACTCTCATGTTATCTTCAACATTCAGTGCGGGGCTATGCGGAATCGACGGCTTTCCCGTAACGGTAGAGTGTAACCAAAAGAATAATTTAGAGGGTTTTGACCTTGTGGGACTGCCCGATATGGCAGTACGCGAAGCCAAGGAACGTGTGCGCACCGCTTGCTATAACAGCGGTTATAGCTTCCCCTATGCGCGCATCACCGTCAATCTCGCCCCCGCCGACCGCAAAAAGGAGGGTTCTGCCTTTGATGCGGCCATTCTTTGCGCTATTTTTCACAGCAGCGGCATCATTCACCGCAGTGTGAATATGGAGGGCAAATGCATTGTTGGCGAGCTCTCTCTTTCGGGTGAATTGCGTGGCGTGCGCGGTATTTTGTGTATGTGCGTAGCGGCAAAGGAGCATGGCTTTACCGAGTTCTACGCCCCCGTGGAGAATGCGCGCGAGGCAGCCGCAGTAGAGGGAATTACGGTGTATGCCGTTCCCAATATTCGCGCACTTGTGATGCACCTCAACGGCGAAGCACCGCTTTCCCCCGTCGAATATGACCGCAAAGCGTTCTCCGACGCCGTTACCAAACACGCGCTTGATTTTATTGACGTGCGCGGTCAAGCAATGGCAAAACGTGCTATGGAAATTGCCGCCGCAGGCGGACATAACATCCTGCTCATCGGCCCTCCCGGTACAGGCAAATCGATGCTTGCCAAGCGTCTGCCCACCATTCTGCCGCCGCTTACCTTTACAGAGGCGATTGAAACCACCAAAGTTCACTCGGTCTCGGGAACACTCCCGGAGGGTGTCTCCTTGCTTTCTGCACGGCCTTTCCGTTCTCCTCACCATACGATGAGCCCTGTGAGTCTTGTGGGCGGTGGCATTAACCCGATGCCGGGTGAGATTTCGCTTGCTAATAATGGTGTGCTCTTTTTAGATGAGCTGCCCGAGTTCCCAAAGCAAGTAACCGATGCTCTGCGTCAACCGCTTGAAGACCGTCGCGTGACCATTACCCGTGCCAACGGGCGTGTGACCTTCCCCTGCTCCTTTATGCTGGTGGGCGCGATGAACCCCTGCCGTTGCGGATACTTCGGACACCCTACACACCCCTGCACCTGTCGCCCCGACGATGTCAAGCGTTACATTTCTCGCATCAGTGGCCCGATGCTTGACAGAATGGACATTCAAATAGAACTCCCCTCTCTTTCTTATGACGAAATTTCCGCTCCCGATGCAAAAGCCGATACCTCGGCTACCATTCGAGAGCGCGTGACCGCTGCTCGTAAATTTGCGCGTGAACGTATGGGTGAAGATGCCACCATCTTTTGCAACGCACAACTCGATGCGCGCGGAATTCAACGCTACTGCACACTCGATGCCGATGCTTCTGCCCTCCTTGCGGCAGCTTATGACCGTATGGGACTCAGCGCACGCGGCTATGACCGCATTTTGCGCGTAGCCCGCACCATTGCAGACCTCGATGCCTCCGAAACCATTCGCGCACCGCACGTTGCCGAGGCCATTCAGCTGCGTAGTCTCGACCGCAAATATTGGGGTTAAGACCGCAAAACGCTTTAACCGAAAGGATTTTTTCTATGACCGAATTGTTATCCCGTTTGTTTGTAAAAGACTATAAAAACGCCACGAGTCCTGCGGTGCGTACCGCTTACGGAACGATGGTCAGCATTACGGGCATTGTGCTCAATCTCATCCTCTTTACCGCAAAATTCGTGGTAGGTACTCTGTTTGGCGCAATCTCGATTGTGGGTGACGCCGTAAACAATCTTTCGGATGCGGGCACGCAGATCATCTCGCTGATTTCTTTCCGCATTGCCGCAAAGCCCGCCGACCGCGAGCACCCCTTTGGACACGCAAGAATTGAATACGTCACCTCGATGATCGTCTCTTTTCTTGTTATGCTTGTGGGTTTTGAGCTCATCAAAAGCTCGATTGCACAGATCTTCTCGCCCGAGCGCCCCGACAGTTCTCCCATCGCCATCATCGTGCTGATCGGCTCGATGCTGTGTAAGCTTTGGCTTGGGCTGTTCAATCGCACCATCGGCAAGAGAATCGACTCCTCGGTGATGCGTGCGACCGCCGCAGACAGTCTTTCCGACGTATTTGCAACAGGTGCCGTTTTGGTTGCAACCGTGCTGCCGATGATTTTCACCAACATGACTTGGAATCCCGATGCTTATATGGGCGTTATCGTTGCCGTTCTCATCATCGTGGCAGGGTTCCGCATCCTCAACGAATCCAAAAATGCCATTCTCGGTGAAGCTCCCTCGGAAGAAATCGTCAAGCAAATTACCGAAACCGTCGACCGATATGAAGGCGCGCTCGGTATTCACGATATGGTCGTTCACAACTACGGCCCCGGTCGCATCATCGCCTCTCTTCATATTGAGGTGGATGGCTCGGTGGATGTGTTCCAAACCCACGATATGATTGACACCATTGAGAAAGAATTGCGCGACGTGTGCGGCATTGAGGCGACCATTCACATGGACCCCATCGTAACCGATGACGAGCAAGTCAATGCTCTGCGCGCAAAAACGGCAGAAGCCGTGAAAAAGATACACCCCTCGATGCAAATTCACGATTTCCGCTTTGTGGCGGGCGCAACGCACACCAACCTCATTTTTGACGTGGTTGTTCCCTTTGAGGTGAAGATGAGCGATGCGGAGGTTCGCGCCGCCGTTGCCGAAAAGGTCAAGAAAATTGACCCCACCTATTGCGTTGTTATTGAAGTTGACAGAATGTAATCGCATAACAAAAAGTGCCTTCGCCGTGGCGAAAGCACTTTTTTATTTTCTTCTATTCGAACCAAACAACTCTCTTAGCCGGTAGGGTTGGTGGGTCTCACTTCGGTTCGGTCACGCTCATGTTCTGACAGTCCACCAAGTCGGATC
>JAZSFM010000091.1:0-20193 GCA_045532215.1 Eubacteriales bacterium
TTGGGAAGAAGATCAAAGGTACCGTCTTCTTGCATCTTGTACAGATCGTTCAGACGATGAATGGATCTCTTGATGGTCTTAAAGTTGGTCATCATACCGCCGGGCCAACGAACGTTTACGTAGTACATACCGCAACGGTTAGCTTCTTCCTTGATAGCTTCAGCGGCTTGCTTCTTGGTACCAACGAAGAGGAGAGTACCGTTGTTCTCGGAGAGCTCACGAACAAAGTTGTAAGCTTCTTCAAACTTCTTTACGGTCTTCTGGAGGTCAATGATATAGATACCATTTCTCTCGGTGAAGATGTACTCCTGCATTTTGGGGTTCCATCTTCTGGTGTGGTGTCCAAAGTGAACACCTGCTTCAAGCAGTTGCTTAATAGAAATAACAGACATTTTTATGTCCTCCTTCGGTTTTTTCCACCATCGCGACGCAGTTGCCAAAACCGCTTTGCGGCACCGATGCAACGCTCGTCCGATGTGTGTATTATTTTAGCCGTGCTTTTTGCACAAGCGAAGATATTATACCATATATTATATATCTTTGCAAGTAAAATATTGTTTGTTTACAGTTTTTTTACATTTTAGTAGCGTGTTCCCTTTCTCTTTGGCCGTGGGCAAAGGCAACAGGATAGATCGGAGGGCGTAAGACGCACCAGAATGGTATCTTCTCCAAAACATTCAATCTTGTGCCAGGGGATAATGATGTCATCTTCCCTGCCCATTCCAAAAATGCCGTCGCTCCCCGCGATCACAAGCGCCAAAATTTTGGCATCTTCACAGTCAAATTCAAAGTCGCTGGCACAGCCAAGTCGGGTTCCGTCACACAAATTGATAATTTCCAATTTGCGCAAATCCTTGGTACTCCATCGTTTCATCAAACAATTCTCTCCTTAAAAAAGCGTTTTACTGCATTGTATGCAAAAGGGAGAGATTATTTGGCTGTCCGATGTAAAAAAGGTAAAAGAAGATGCAAAATCCAGTAGATTGTGGGTGAAAGCAATAGCAAAATTGCCGTAAGAATCGTCCACGTGCCCATTCCCGTAACCACTTCAAAGGAAGGAATCAGCAAAGACAGGAGCGTCAAGAGTACGATTGCAAGAACAAGAATACCACCGGTGTGCAAGGTCTTTTTGAGTTCGGGTTTTGCTTTGACATTGTAAATGATACGAACCAAAATACAGATTTGCAAAATGAACAACGAAAAGAACAGATACGTTCTTGCCGCGGGAGCTGTTATGACACCTGTAAGTGTCAAAATAGCAGTCATTAAGGCGGTCATTCCTGCGGAAGCAAGCGTAGGAAGGAGCGATTTTTTGGTTAGGAGTGTGTTAAAAAGAAACTTTTGATCGATTGTATTCGATCGCCGCAGAGTTGCTTGCGAAATTGGAATATCGGACAGAATTGCAAGAGCTGCAATTTCAATCGCAAAGCCCGAGATAAACATTTGCAAGCTTGAAAAAAGTCCAATACCCGTACAAACTGCTAAAGTCATCATTACAATGCGTGCAAACTGTGAGTGCAGCCAAAATTGCAACAACATTCTCGTGCGCACTTCCACCGCGCGGCTATGTGAAATTGTTTGCAAAGCGGCATAAACACCGCCCGCAAAGCGGTCTGCACGTTCAATGATTACGTCCGCGTGGCGACGAATGGTTTGAGAGGTGTTGTGACTTCCCTCTCGTCCATCATCAGCGGTTGCTTCTTCAATATGATCCTCGGCATACTGTTTGAGATCTGTGACCGTATCGCAAGCAAGCGTGAGAACGCCTGCACGCAAAAAGCAACGATCATCTGCGTTGCCGCCGAGTACGGCAATGCGGTGTGCACTCTTTTGAAACGTAGGCAAAAGTGCGGAGAGCTCCTCTTTGGAAAAGCCGATAAAGGTTCTATAGCGTTGCAGGAGTGCCGATGTGAGCGTTGGATGCTCGGCATTGCGATAGAGATAGGGCTCTGGCAAGCGGCAAACGTGTGCGTAGTCATCATCCCCTAGGAAAAAGCGCGTTGTAATGCCCGACTGCGAAAGTTCTTCAACAACAGAGGGCAAAACGACACTCACTTGTTCACGCAGAGCAATCAGTCCAACGAGAATGAGGGTTCCCTCGCTATTTTCGCGAGCAATACAAAGTGCACGACATCCGTTTTCTTCAATATAGCCATTGTATTGTTTCAAAGTTGTTCGATATTCTGGGGTAATGGCGCGCGTGCGTTTTCCGTCGGCATAAAGCACGCAATGGCGTAGCAACGTTCCACTATTATCAAAGAGATAGCGCACGCTTCCCTCTTGCAAATGTGCGGTAACACACTGCCAAGACGGGTTTTGTGAATATGTATCTCGCTCAACAGTTTTAAGTCGCACATTCAGGGCAGCGGCATCAAATTGAGAAAGCGAGACAAGTTCGGAAAGAAAAGCGGTGTCCGATTCGACTGCACTCGCGCAATCGCAGGTAGGAGCGCGCAGATCCGCCTCGTGACGCAAAAGCATCGCTTCGCACAAGGATTGCAAATCCGTCTTCTCGCTCTCGGCATCGGGACGAAGCTCACGATTCCCCACAAACGAGGACCAAAAATGTGTAATGCCATCACAAAGGCCACGTTTACCGATGACAAACAAATCGGTCACACCTGCGAGCTTTGTAAGTCCCGCGTCAGTTTTGATGATAGCGCGATTCTTTGGAAGGTCATCCTCCACGCACAAAAGCCGACCGCGAACAGACACCCACTGTAAGTATAAGGAGAACACTGCAGGTGAGGATGCCCCTATGAGAATACAGAGGATGAAGAAATATTCGGTCAGCCCGCCTTCTGTGGGGGTGGTAATCAGACCAATAACGGTCAAGAGCGTCAGAAGAATAAGCGACAAAAAGCCCCAAAGACGCAAATATGGACCTAACAGTTTTTGTGTAGGAGTCTCGCCGTGTCTATCTTTAATTTCCGTTGGGAGCGCAAAAGAACGCATAGCACCGAGATAGGAGTTTACACCCGTGGCAACCAATACGGCTCTTGCCTGACCGCAAAGGATTTCCGAACCACCATAGAGCATATTTTCGGCAAGAGGTGCATCAACACGTGTTCCGTAAGGATACGTCGTTTCGGCACGTTTGGTATATTCTTTGTAAGTGGGATTGCCTTTTTCGTTGGGCAAAAGGGTTAGTACGCGTAATTCTCTCGCACTTAAGAGACGGCAATCGCCTGGAACAATATCGCCCGTATGCAAGAGTAAAATGTCACCTGTGACTACACGTGTGGCAGACACTGTAAAAATTCTGCCGTCGCGCACAACACGAACGGTAGGTGTACGATACTGCGCAACAATGCGCGAGAGTGTATCGCATTTATAGAGGAAATATAGCAGTACGGAGGCAAGCAAAAGCAAAACCACAACCGTGCCAAACACCTGGAACGGTGACAAAAAAACGACGGCAAGCAATGCAGAAAACAACATTAAGAGCATTGCAGGATCAAGCAATGCATTCTTAACTTTGTTTTTCTTCGTTGTGTCGTCAAATAAAGCGTTTCTGCCCTGTTTTTTGAAACGAGAACGAGCCGCCTTGCGGGAAAGTCCGCAGGCGGCATTGGTATGCAAGCTTTGGCAAACAGACAACGGTGTTGCCTGATGCCATCTCGAACCGTTTTCGTTCATAGAAACTCCTTGTTATTACATACAAAGAACGTCGATCGTATCGTCCTTGACAGTTACCTTGGCTACGCTATACTTGTGTGCATAGTCGGCAATAATCTGCTCGGCAAGACGATCTTCAACCTCTTTTTGAATATAGCGGCGCATATTGCGTGCACCGAATTTGCGCGAGAAGGACGCTTTTGCAATCAGTTCCAATGCCTCATTCGTATACGAAAGTGCAATGGACTTTTCGGCAAGAGAGGTTTTGAGCTCCTCGAGCATAATGCGTGCGATGCTGACAAAATCACGCTCGTCAAGTTGACGGAAAGTAATGATTTCATCCACGCGGTTGATAAACTCGGGGCGCAAGAATCCTTCAAGAGCTTTTTGCGTTTTGCTCTCGGCGGCGGTTTGTTCGCTCAAAGCAAAACCTGCCGTCGCACCTGAACGATCTGAGCCCGCATTGGTCGTCATTACAATGACTGTGTTCTCGAAATTGACGGTCTTGCCGCGTGCATCGGTGATGCGTCCATCGTCAAGAATCTGCAACAGAATGTTGAGTACGTCAGGGTGCGCTTTTTCGATCTCATCAAAGAGAACAATGGAGTACGGACGGCGGCGAATCTTTTCGGTCAGTTGTCCTGCCTCGTCGTAACCAACGTATCCGGGAGGCGCTCCAATGATACGCGAAACGCTGTGCTTTTCCATAAACTCAGACATATCGAGACGAATAAGCGTCTCGGGAGAGTGGAAAAGCTCGTTTGCAAGTGTTTTGACAAGCTCGGTTTTACCCACGCCCGTAGGTCCTGCAAAAATGAAGGAGACGGGCTTTCTCTTATACGCAATTCCCGCTCGGTGACGTTTAATGGCCTTGGAAACAGCCGCAACAGCCGTATCTTGACCAATGATGCGCTCTTTGAGGCGACTCTCAAGACGGTCGATTTGCGCAAACTCGTTTTCGGTAATGCTGGTCGCGGGAACACCTGTCCAGAGTTCGATTACGTTTGCAATCTCTTCTTCGGTGAGTGTGACCATCTTGGTCTCGGGTTCAATTTCGGAAAGGCGTTCGGAAAGTTTGAGTTCTTCCGCACGCACATTCGCAATTACCTCGTAGCGATTTTGCTCAACAGCATCGTTACCTGCAATTTCGTTTTCCAATGCTTCTCTCTTTTGTTTGAGGTCAAGCAAACGGTCGCGGATGCGATAGGATTCGTTAATAACAGCCGACGAAAGAGAGAGTGCAGAAGCGGCTTCGTCCAAAAGGTCGATCGCTTTATCGGGCAAATAACGGTCGGTGATATAGCGTTCGGAAAGAACAACCGCACGGCGCAATACATAGTCGGGCACAATGACGCCATGGAATTCTTCGTAGTAATGCTTAATACCCGCAAGCATTTCCATCGTTTCTTCAACCGAAGGTTCGTTTACGGTTACGGGTTGGAAACGACGCTCGAGAGCGGAATCTTTTTCGATATATTTGCGATATTCGTTCAGCGTTGTAGCACCAATAATTTGTACCTCACCGCGCGAGAGTGCGGGCTTGAGAATATTGGCAGCATTCACGCTTCCCTCTGCATCTCCTGCACCAACGATATTATGCACTTCGTCGATAACAAGAATGGCATTGCCAACCATTGTTACTTCGTTCAAAAGACCGAGGATACGGGATTCAAACTGTCCGCGGAATTGGGTGCCTGCAACAAGGGCGGTCATATCCAACAGATAAATCTCTTTACCTTGGAGCTTATAAGGAACATTACCGGACGCTATGCGAATGGCAAGTGCCTCGGCAATAGCCGTTTTACCGACACCGGGTTCGCCAATGAGACAGGGATTGTTCTTTTGTCGACGGCAAAGAATTTGGATAACACGTGAAAGTTCGCGATCACGACCAATGATTTGGTCGAGTTTTCCCTCGCGAGCATACTGCGTGAGGTTACGGCTGTATGTTGGCAAAAACTTGAGTTTCTTCTCCTCTTTTGCCTTTTTCTTGTCTGTTTTTTTATCATTTGGACTGGTTTTGGGAGCATCGGGCATATTGCCGTCGGGCTTTTGTGCAAAAAGTCCCGCATCGCGGAACAATTTGGGAAGATCGATCGCAGGTGCACCACCGTCTTCGTTATCGTCTGCATCAGACGGTGTTTCGGCAAGCATTGCATTGATATCGTCCTCGGCGCCCTCGAGCTGCTCGGGAGAAATACCAAACTGCCCCATCACGTTGCCAACGAGATTATCAACAGGCACGCCCATCTCCTTTGCACATTTTAGGCAGAGCCCCTTTGTGCTCTTTTCGCCATTTTCCATTTTGGTCACAAAAATAACTGCCATACGCTTATGGCATTGTGAACACATTACCATTTTAGTGAATGAGTCCTTTCTTTGGGATTTTTGAAAAAGCCCACCGAAGAAACGGCAGGCTTTTTCGGGATTATGATGTCTTAGACGTCATCAACCGGCAAGCATGCTACCGATGTTGATGATTTTGAAAATTTCAAGCAGAATAGAATCGCCGAAGAACTTAACGATTGCAGTATCTTGGTAAACAAGATTGTTTGCATCGAGGAACTTAACGATAGAAGCGATCATAAACAAAACGATGATGCCCATCAAAGCGCCCCAAACGCCGCCAAGGATGCGGTTTACCTTGCCGATGAAGGTGATGCGGTCAGCAAGCTTGGTCAAGAACCATGCTGCGATGGAAAGAACGATCAAAGCAAGAACAAAGGTGAGAACATAACCCAAAATGTTGGAAATAACGTCGGAAACAGGGTTAGCAACAATGTTGGAAATGGATTCAACCAATGCTGCACCGGATTGCTCAGCATCGGCGATGGAAGCATTTACGTCTGCTTTTACCTGATCATTTACCATAAAGGGAGGGAAAGACGCGAGAATTTCCTCTGCGTTCATACCAGCAGTGGATTGTTGGTAAATTCCATCTACAAAGTTGTGTACGAAATCGTAAACGCCCTTAAAGATAAACTGATCTTTGAGGAATTGAGCCATGGGAGAACCCAAGAAATACATTGCAACAATAGAAAGCAGAAGCTTTGCAGATTGAATCAAGCTTTTGATAAAGCCCTTGCGGATGCCTACTACAATGAAGATAGCAGCGATAAGTACGAATAAAATGTCGAGAACGAGTGGCATAATTAAAATCTCCTTTTTGAATTGTTTTTATGTACGGAAGGTAATGTAAACAGCTTTTTGCGGTGAACAAAGCAAAACTTCTTTGTTATCTACAACAAGCAATTTTTTGTCTTCCGTTGCGTATTCCTCAAAATCAATCTCTCCGCTATCGAGATCAAGACGGCTCACACCATTGTAATCAGTCCAAAACAGAACTCCATCACGATAAGCAAGCTGATCGACTTTTTGGTTAACAACACCATTATACACTATTTTTCCGCTTTTGTCAAATATAATTGTAATATTTTTTTCGGAAATTTCACTTTTTTTCAAACAAATGGCGACACCATCTTCCGAAAGTTCGGCAGTTGTGGGAATTTTCCCCTCAAAATCGTGGAAAAAATCTATTTCTCCGTTGCCCGAGAGGTAACCCACTCCCGTGGTACAAAGAGCCGCAAGCTTACCGGAAGAAGTAAAATGACACTTGATGCCAAGAGACGAAGCAATCACTCTTTCGGCAATGGCACTTCCCTTGCCGGGCTCGGCTAACATAACCGAGGTAGAAACGCCACCTTCATTTGGAGTTACAGTCAAAAGTGCGATGCGGTGTCCGTCTGCCGAAATGGCAGCATCAATCACGTTTCCGCCTTTTTTGTAGATGTTAATGAGTGAGAAACGGTTGTTATAAAGATAAACCGCCGAATTGGCGTCACTTGCCGAGGAGATGAGCGCATACATTCCCGAATCGGAAACCGCTGCTCCCGAAATGGGATATTCCGTTTCTCCTGCGTGCATTTGCGTGTTGGCATTGTAAAGTGAATACTGCTTGCCGCCACGTTCATAAACCAAGAGATATTTGCCTGAACCGACTGCCACGGGGTCATTATATTGGATGCCGTGGCTGACAAGCTGCCGCCCCGTTGCCGAGAAAATCGTTACCCCGGTATTCCCTGCCACCGCCAAACCTTTGCGATAGAGTGTAAAGCTTTGTTCATCATTGGTGGGATAAGATACAGAATCGTGAGAGAAGATATCCACACGCTCGGCAGATGCGTTCAAATCTTGGAAAAAGTGATAAAAGTTCTGATAGGTAATGAGATTTGTGTTGGTCAAAAACGAAAGTACCACGAACGCAAAGAGCGAAAGATAGAGGATCACCTGCATAATACCCAATCCCACCGAGATATTCTCATAATATTCATTTCTTTGCTTGCCAACATCTTTGGCAGGTGATCCTGCACTTGCGGCTTTGGGTTGTTTCGGGACGAATTTCAAGGTTCTCCTCCTTTCTCGTTAATACAAAACGCGGTTGAGATAAAGTCCGCACGCGGGAACGGTCATGCCTGCACGGCTACGGTCACGAGAAGCGGTAATGTTGGGAATATCCTCGGGGTCTATCTTGCCGAGTCCCACATCGATCATTGTTCCCGTTAAAATACGTACCATATTGTAAAGAAAACCGTCGGCACTGATGCGAAAGATCAGCAAATCGCCCTCCCTTTCCACCGAGGCGGCTTTGACGGTTCGAACCGTGGTGGCAACCGTAGAACCCTGTGCCATATAGGCGGCAAAATCTTGTTTGCCCACAAGGTGTGCGGCAGCACGGTTCATTCTTTCAAGGGCGACATCATCCAAAACACGCGGCAAATGATATGCTCTGCCCTCCCAAAATGGATCGCGTACGGGAGCGTTGTAAATGCGGTAGATATATTCCTTTTCGACCACGTCATAGCGCGGATGAAAATCAGATGCTACCCATTTGGCATCAAAAACGCTGATGTCGGGCGGCAAATGTGCCGAAAAGGCCAAGGGTACACGCTCGGGCGGCAGGGCGGTGATGAGGTCATCTGTCCCCTTTTGTGCAACCGTTGCGCAAAACTCGTTGGCGTGCACACCGCTATCGGTGCGACTGCAACCAACAATGTCACAGTCGTAACCGAATAATGTGCGCGCGGCTTTATTCAATTCCCCTTGGATGCTCGGTGCATTGGGTTGCACCTGATAGCCGCAGTAATTGGTTCCGAGATATCGGACTTTGATAAAAAGCTTCATAATCAGTTCATCACGTATCCTAATTGAATTTGGTTGAGCAGAACAAGTCCTACGCAAAGCGCCACACCAATGAGCGTATAAACGACATCGGATGCGTGCCACTTCATCACATTGAGACGTGTTCTTCCCTCACCGCCGTGGTAGCAACGGCACTCCATTGCATCGGCAAGCTGGGTTGCGCGGTTGATTGCCGAACTAAAGAGCGGAATGAGAATGGGAATGAGTGCTTTGACACGTTTGATGAGCGAGCCGTTCATAAAATCGGCTCCACGTGCCTTTTGCGCGTTCATAATCTTCTCGGTTTCCTCTGTCAAGGTCGGGATAAAACGCAGAGTGATCGACATCATCATTGCAAACACGTGCACGGGAACGTGCAAGAGTTTGAGAGGTGCGAGCAAGGATTCGAGTGCATCGGTCAAATCCATTGGCGTTGTGGTATAGGTCAAGAAGATGCTTGTTGACGTAATCAGCACAAAGATGCGCAAGAACATAAACACCGCACGCCAAATACCCTCGGCATAAATGCGGATTTTCCAAATTTCTACGAGCAAATTCTCACCCGTACCAAGGAAAATGTTGATGATAACGGTAAAGCCAATGATAAAGAGCAAGGGTCTGATAGAACGCAACATTGTTTTGATGGGAATTCTGCTAATGAATATCAGAGCGATGCCAATGCACAAAAGTGCCGCAAAAGAAACTGCACTCTTGCACAAAAACGTGCCAACGATAAAAACGATGGCAAGCAGGATCTTAAAACGGGGATCCATTTTGTGAATGATGGAATTTGCGGGATAGTACTGTCCGAACGAAATGCCTTTCATCGACTGCTACCTCCCTTCAAAAACAGTTCTTTGAGAGCCGCGGTGGCTTCTGCTACTGTGTAAACGTTTTTGGGAGCATTGATGCCACGCTCGCGCAACAGGCGCATCAGGTGGGTGATTTGCGGAACGTCCAGACCAGTTTCGGCAAGCTCTTCAACGTGTGCAAACACTTCCTCGCGCGTGCCCTGGCGCAGAATTTTGGCACCCGCTAACACAATGACGTCGTCCGAATAGCGTGCCATATCCTCCATACTGTGGCTGACGATGAGCACGGTAGAACCTGTTTTTCTTTGATATTCACGAATGCCGTTAAAGATATAGTTGCGTCCGATTGGATCAAGACCGGCAGCGGGCTCATCAAGCACCAACACTTCGGGGCGCATAGCAATCACGCCTGCAAGTGCGACACGGCGCTTTTGACCGCCGGAAAGGTCAAAGGGCGACTTCTCCAAAAGATCTTTTCCAACATCGCAAAAAGCGGCGGCTTCGAGTACACGTGCACGAATTTCCTCCTCGTTAAGCCCCATATTGCGGGGGCCAAAGGCGATATCGGCATAAACGGTTTCTTCAAAAAGTTGATATTCGGGATATTGCATAACGAGACCGACACGAAAGCAGAGTTTGGAACGTCGTTCGCGAATTTCGATCTGCATTTTCTTTTTTCGTTTGCGAGGAGAAAGAGATGTGTATTCTTCTCTTTGACTCCACTCGTCGTACACGTCATCGACGGTGCTGTTAATGTCGTATCCATCCAAAAGCACTCTGCCCGAGGCGGGTTTGATGAGCCCATTGAGCATTTGCATCATGGTGGATTTTCCGGAGCCCGTGTGACCGATGATGCCGGTGATGCAACCCTCTCGGATTCCCACCGATACGTCATCGAGCGCGACCTGCTCATAGGGCGTGCCTTCGCTGTAAACGTAGCTCACGTGATCGAGATATATTTTGTCCATTGTATTCCTCTTTGTTATTTTGCGCGTTTGTTAAGTGCTCTCTCCAAAAGAATAGCACACGCCTCGGGGGACGAGACGGTATTGCCGTCAATTTTGATACCTGCTTGGCGCAGAGCGTAGACGAGTTCTGCACATTGCGGAACTTCAAGCCCAACCTTATGCAACACATCACGCTGTGCAAAAATTTCATCGGGTGTTCCGTCAAGAAGCAATTCACCGTCATTGATAACAATGATGCGATCCGCTTCTGCCGCCTCGTTCATATAGTGCGTGATATTGAGCACCGTCATTCCCTCTTCGCGGTTGAGTTTGCGAATGGTATCAAGTACCTCACGACGTCCCCCAGGGTCAAGCATCGCGGTGGATTCATCAAAAACGACACATTGCGGCATCATTGCAAGAATGCCCGCGATGGCAACACGTTGCTTTTGTCCGCCCGAAAGGCGATGGGGTTCGTGCTTGGCGTAAGCGGTCATTCCGACAGTTTCCAATGCGTGATCCACGCGGCGGCAGAGTTCCTCGCGCGGAATACCAAGGTTTTCGGGACCGAACGCAACGTCTTGCTCCACAATGGTGGCAACCAGTTGGTTATCAGGGTTTTGAAAAACCATTCCAACATTCTTGCGCAACCCCAAAATGTCCTCATCGGAAAGGTCTTTACGGGATAGATCAAGTCCGTTTACAACCAACTCGCCTGAGGTTGGTTCAAGTATATAGTTAAGAAGTTTAGCAAGGGTAGATTTGCCCGAGCCATTGTGGCCGAGCACCGCTACGTATTCACCACGGCGAATATCCACCGAAAAGTTTTGCAGGGCGGGATTTTCCTCTCTTCCCTCTTCATCGGTGTAGGAAAAGCAGAGATCCCTTGCGTGAATGAAAATATCAGACAAAACAGTGTGTCCTTTCAAGGGGAATTTTTATTTGAGATACCAGCGCGAGCTTGCGCCGCAAGGCAAAAATGCGCCTGTTTGAGTAACCTTGAGTCCAAGTTCACCCGATTCGATCACGCCGCCATAGCGTGCACGAACCTTAAGCTCCAAAAAATAACTCATTGTCAAGGGAGAGAGTCCTGTGGTGTAGGAGTTGACAAGGAAGAACAGCGGCTCATCCGAGAGAAGCTGTGCGGTGAGTGTGATGAGTTCGTTGATGCTTTCTTCAAGCTTCCAAACCTCACCACCGGGACCTCTGCCGTACGAGGGGGGATCCATAATGATACCGTCATAATGATTGCCACGACGAATTTCGCGTTCCACAAACTTTTTGCAATCGTCAACGATGTAGCGAATGGGAGCATCGGCAAGTCCAGAAAGCAAAGCATTCTCTTTGGCTTGAGCGACAATTCCCTTGGATGCATCGACGTGCACCACGGATGCGCCTGCTTTTGCAGCGGCAACCGTTGCACCGCCGGTATAAGCGAAAAGGTTGAGCACCTTGATAGGACGGTTTGCTTCGCGGATAAGCCCCGAGAACCAATCCCAGTTGGCTGCCTGCTCTGGGAAAAGTCCGGTATGCTTAAAGCCCATCGGGCGCAAAACAAAACCAAGGTCTCCATATTGAATTTTCCAAGATTCGGGCAAATTATTCTTTACCCACGCACCACCCCCCGAATGAGAGCGACGGTAAATGCCATCCGCTTTTTTCCACGCGGGATGCTTGGCAACACCCTTCCAAATGATTTGTGGATCGGGGCGAATGAGAATCAAATTTCCCCAACGCTCCAAACGCTCGCCATCCGATGTATCAAGTAATTCATAGTCTTTCCAGTTTTCCGAAAACCACATAACCTTTGCTTTATCCTTTTCGTGCTTATTTGTTAAAATATTGTGCCAAGCGTGATGCACCGCTATGCGCGTGGCAAATGGCAATGGCAAGTGCGTCGGCAGTATCATCCGGCTTTGGCGGCTTGGGGAGCCCCAAAAGGAGTGCAACCATTGTCATAACCTGCTTCTTTTCTGCTTTTCCGTAGCCAACAACCGCTTGCTTGACTTGTGGGGGTGTATATTCAAAAATCGGAATACAAGCTTTCTCCGCGGAAAGCAGAATCACACCTCTTGCCTCGGCTACGCGAATACCCGTTGTGATGTTGTTGGTGAAGAAAAGTTCCTCTACTGCCACGGCATCGGGATGGTATTTTTCCACCAACTCGTTCATCCCATCATAGATGAGGCGAAGACGCTCCTCGGTGCGCGTTCCCGCAGGCGTATTGATAGAACCGTACGCAATGGTGCGGAATTTTGCGTTCTGATATTCAATGACTCCCCAACCCACAATCGCGAGTCCGGGGTCGATGCCTAAGATAATCAAAATCGTTCTCCCATCTAAATACATAAATATCCAAGGTAATTATATCACCTTTCGTGGCAAAAGTCAAACAATTTCTACGTATTTTTAGCAAAAACTTCATAAAAAATGTAAAAATTCGGTTTACAGAACGCCTTTTTTATGTTATAATAGGTCTATATTGTATTTTAAGAGCAAGGAGACCCGTATGCCTATTCTTCCTCTGCATCCCGAAGATCGTATTCAAATGAAAAAAACGCACCCCTGCGGCGGCAAAATTTTTCGCATTTTGCGTGTTGGCAGTCAGGTGCGTGTGATATGTGAGAGCTGTGGACGAGATATGACCTTGGATAGAGTCAAACTCGAAAAAGCAATCAAACAAATTTTGACTACATCAATCGATTCCCCCGAAAAAGGAGACAAGTGATATGAAAAACGAAAACACACAAACCTTCAAAACCAAAGCAACAGACCTTGGTAAAAAAGCTTGGGGACGCTTGACCTATCGCCCGTTTTGGCGTGAGTATGGCTATCTTGCCCTGTGTATGCTCATTCCTGCCGTGCTGATCTATCTGATCTATCTCGCACGCGGACATCATCCTTTTGGTGATGGTTCTGTATTGGTCCTTGATCTCAACGGTCAGTACGTTTGGTTCTTTGAGGCCTTGCGCAACTTTGTGCGCGGAGATGCCGACTTACTCTATTCTTTTGCACGTCAGCTCGGCGGTGAATTCTTGGGAATCTATGCTTACTATCTTGCAAGCCCTCTCTCTTTCTTGGTAGCGCTCTTCCCCAAGGAAAGAATGCTCGAAGCGCTTACTGCCCTCTTTATGCTCAAAGGTGCTTTGTGCGGTTTGACCTTTGGTATTTATATGCACAAAACAACCAAGAAGCCCAATCGTGCGGCTATTATCATCTTTGCGGCATCCTATGCACTCTGTTCCTATGCCATCATTCAACAACACAACACGATGTGGATCGATGCCGTTATGTGGCTGCCCCTGATCACCCTCGGCATTGAGAATATCATCAAGCACGGCAAATTCAAGCTGTATGTAGTTTCCCTTGCGATCGCCGTTTTCAGCAACTACTACATTGGCTATATGCTCTGCATCTACTGTGCAATCTATTTCTTTGTTTACTACTTTGCCAATGCAGAAAAATTCCGCAACAATCCCATGCGCGAAAAACTGCACTTCTTGCGCTCTCTTGGTCGTATTGTCGGTTACTCGCTCTTGGCTCTCGGCATTGCCGCATTTATCATTCTTGGCGCATATTATTCGCTCAACTTTGGTAAAACGACCTTCTCCGATCCCTTTGCGAATCCATCTTGGGAATCCTTTGGATTAAAGTTTGATTTGATGGACTTCCTCTACAAGCTTTTGCCCGGTTCCTATGACACAGTTCGTCCCGAGGGACTTCCCTTTGTATATTGCGGACTGCTCACACTTTTACTCATCCCCTCCTATTTCCTCTCCAAGAAGTACTCGATGCGAGAGAAAATCTTTGCGGGTGTGTTGCTGTTCGCTCTGTTTGCAAGTTTCTCCTTTAATTTGTTTGACCTTGCTTGGCACGGTTTCCAAAAGCCCAACTGGCTCAACTACCGCTATAGTTTTATGTTCTCCTTCTACTTGTGCGTGCTTGCTTGCCGCGCAATGGCGGACTTTGAGAATCTCTCTCTGCCCGTAACGATGGGCACCGGTGGCTTGATTGCACTTTTCTGCACCCTGATGCAAAAGCAGGATGACGGCAAATATATCAAACCCGATGACCTCGGTTGCATTTATTTCTCGCTGATTATGATCTTTGTATACCTTGCAGTGCTTGGCATTATGAAGAAACGCGCCCAAAAACAGGTCGCAAGCTTTGCTTTGGTTTGCATCGTAATTCTTGAACTCTTTGTAAACGGACTTTTGAGCATTAATGGACTGATTAAGGACGTAGGATGCTCTACCTATAGCCGTTACAATGATTTTTTGAAAGAAGTTCGCCCCATTGTAGAAACAGTGCAAGAGGAGGATGACTCCTTCTACCGTATGGAAAAGACCTTCTATCGCTCCAACAACGATAATATGGCATTGATGATGCGCGGTCTTTCGGGTTCGACCTCGACGCTCAATAAAGAAACCATTCGCTTTTTGAACGCGATGGGCTATGCTTCCAAAGCACACTGGACCAAGTATCTTGGCAACACTCCCGTAACCGACTCGCTCTTTGGCATCAAATACCTCATTTCGGACAACGAAATGTATGATGCTTATTACGAGGAATTTGCAACCGATAGTGCAGGTAAATACACCGCATATCTCAATCCCTATGCCCTTTCTCTTGCTTTTGGTGTTTCGGACGATCTCTTGGACTTCGAATTGGGATTCGTAGAAGAGGTTAAAGAAGAAGATGACAATGCCAAGGATGAAGAAGAAAAAGAAGGCGAAGGAATCAAAAACGCTATTAACTCCCTCAAGGGACTTGTCAACGAATGGATGGACATTGAGGAAAACAATGCCACGGTTTATATTGATGATTACAACAATCCATTTGACCGTATCAATGCAATGCTTGGTGCAATGCTTGGCGAAGATGGACCTGTTCATGTTTTCGTTCCGCTTTCATCAGAAATTGTGGAAAAAAACAATGTTAGCGAAACGGTGGGTTATAAAGATCTTCCCGATCTGGTCGGTTACGTGAAGAAGAGCACAGTTGATAAATCCAAATATGTAGGCGTCAAATTCAACGTTGATGCTCTGCCCGAGACGGCTGAAGTTTTCTTCTTTGCACCTTCCTCTGTTTACCCAAGAGAAGTAGACCTTGAACTTTCGGTAAACGGTGGCAGTTACAGCAAAAAAGGAACCTTTAACGGCAATGACACCGCTCGCATCATCTCCCTTGGAGAACACGAAAGTGCTTCCGAGCTCTCTTTGAAGATGGTTTTGAAGGGCAATGACCTTTATATTGAGCGCAATTCCGATTATTTCTGGTATGTTGATATGGTTGCATTCAAGGATGTAATGGGACGCCTTGGTCAAAACCAATTTGAAATTCAAAAATACACCGAGCACTCCTTTGAGGGCACTTACACCGCATCTCGCGCAAATGAGCTTGTTCTTACCACCCTTGCCTATGATAACGGCTGGCAAGTTTGGGTTGATGGCGAACGTGTAGAAATCGAAAAAGCAGTCGGTGCTCTCATCGCATTCCGCGTTGGCGGCGAAGCAGGACAAGAGCACGACATCCGCATTGTTTATGCTCCCAAAACCTTTACGATTGGAATTATCATTTCGATTGTTTCCATTCTTATCTTCATTGCATTTATCATTCTTGACCGCAAATTCCATTTTGGTTGCAAGCGCCGTGACGATGTAGACTACAATGACGGCTTGGGCGAAGAAGAAGAGGAAGAGCTTGATGACAGCAAGGAAAAAGATGAGCAAGAATCTGCCCCGGAGAGTTCGATTGCAACCAAACTAAAAGCGTTTGTAGCAAAATTGAAGGTTATTTTCATTCCTCCAAAGCGCGAAAAGTACGTGCATCAGCACTCCAAAAAGAAAAAGAAGTAATTTCCCCTACCCAAAACGAGCGAAAGGAACGCAATTTATGTTCTACCATTTGAGCGGAAAGCTCGCATTACTCAAAAATGATCTCGCTGTCATTGACGTTGGCGGCGTGGGATATAAACTGACCATTAGCGGCACGACCTATGAGGCAATGCCTGCAAACCGCTCTGTCAAAGAGCCGCCCACAATCAAACTCTTTACCTACCTCGCCGTACGCGAGGACGGCATCGAGCTTTTTGGCTTTGCAACCGAAACCGAGCTTGCAACTTTCAAGTTGCTCATCACAGTCTCGGGGGTTGGTCCCAAGGCAGCAATGGCGATTCTTTCGCACCTCACCCCCGAAAAGTTTGCGCTTGCCGTTTGCACCGATGACAAAAAGACCATTTCCAAAGCCAACGGAATTGGCCCCAAGACGGCGGCTCGCGTGATTTTAGAACTCAAGGACAAGCTGATGAAGGAAGCCGGCGGTAGCGATTTTGCTTCTGTCGCCACTCCCGTTGTGGGCGCTTCTGCCGCAAAGGGCAGCAAGCTTGCCGAGGCAACAGATGCCTTGATGGTACTTGGCTACTCCCGTGCAGAAGCAATGGCGGCAATGAAAGATATGGACATTGCCAATATGGAGCTTGAAGAGATTATTCGTCTCTCGCTCAAACGTCTGATGTGACATTCGTAACAGAAAGGACTCAACATGGATACCAACGAATTCGATTTTGAAAACCGAATTATGAATACCGCCTACTCGGCTGCCGACTCTGATGTGGAGTATTCCCTGCGCCCAAAAACGCTGGATGAATACGTCGGTCAGGAAAAGGTAAAGGAAAATCTCAAGGTCTATATCGAGGCGGCAAAAAAGCGCGGCGATCCGCTTGATCACGTGCTCCTTTACGGCCCTCCCGGTCTTGGTAAAACCACGCTTTCCAATATTATTGCATCGGAAATGGGCGTGAATATTCGCGTTACTTCGGGTCCCGCGATTGAAAAGGCAGGCGACCTTGCCGCAATTCTGACTAACCTGAGCGAGGGCGACGTGCTCTTTATTGACGAGATTCACCGCCTTTCCCGCACGGTAGAAGAAATTCTTTACCCCGCGATGGAAGATTATGCCCTTGATATTATCATTGGTAAGGGCCCGTCGGCAAGAAGTATTCGTATTGATCTGCCGCGCTTTACCCTCATTGGTGCAACCACGAGGGCCGGTCAGATGACAACTCCCTTGCGCGACCGCTTTGGTGTGATTCTCAAATTGGAGCTTTACACGCCCGAGGAGCTTGCCACCATCGTGCGCCGCAATGCGGGCATCCTCGAAATGGATATCACCGACGACGGTGCCATTGAGATTGCAAGCCGTTCTCGCGGCACGCCGCGTATTGCAAACCGTCTGCTCAAACGTGTGCGCGATTTTGCACAAATCAAGGGCGACGGCCGCATTGACAGAGAGATTGCAAACTATTCCTTGACACGTCTTGAGATCGACCAACTTGGTCTTGACAACGTTGACAGACGAATGCTCGAAACGATTATCAAATTCTACAACGGCGGTCCTGTCGGTCTTGAAACGCTCGCGGCAACGGTTGGCGAAGAAGCTATCACACTTGAGGATATGTACGAGCCCTATCTAATGCAGATCGGTTTCCTCTCTCGCACACCTCGCGGCAGATGCGTAACGCATTTAGCGTATTCGCACCTTGGAATGCAGTTGCCCACCGAGCAAATGAAGTTATTTGGTGAGGAATCCTGACATGAAAGTGCTTTTTTTGTTCGGCAATGCTGCCGTTGGAAAAATGACGGTTGGGCAAGAGCTGCTGAAGATAACAGATTTGCGCCTTTGCCACAACCACATGACGATTGAGCCTGTGCTTGAAATCTTCGGAAAATTTGACACAAATGTGATTCTTCGCTTGCGTGATGTTATTTACGAGGAATTTGCCAAGAGTGGCAATTACGGCATTATTCTCACCTTTATGTGGGCGTTTGATATGCAAGAGGATTGGGACTATTTTGCACACATTCGCGAAATTTTTGAAGCGCAGGGTGCGGAGTTCTACTACGTGGAATTGGTTGCCTCGCGTGAGGTAAGACTTGCGAGAAACGTGACCGAAAACCGCCTTGCAAACAAAGCTTCCAAGCGAGACATTGAAGCCTCGAACAATCGCCTGATAAACGACGATGAAAAGCACCGCTTTGAAAGCTATGAGGGCGAGATTCCCTATGAAAATTATATCAAGATTGACAACACGAACCTTGCTCCCGACGTGGTGGCAAAGATGATTAAGGAGAAATTTTCGCTTTGATGGAAAAAGATTCTATTCGCAAAGAGCTGCAATGCAAAATTTATCCTCTTCATTCCCTTTCCCCTTACAAATACGTTGTTATTTGCTCTTCATACCAAGGAAAATGGATCCTTTCCAAGCACAGGGAGCGCGACACTTGGGAAACGCAAGGCGGTCACATTGAAAACGGCGAAACGCCATTAGAATGTGCCAAGCGTGAATTATTTGAAGAAAGTGGAATTTGCGATGCCGAAATCTACCCCGTTTGCGATTATGTTGGATACAATTCAAAAAGTTCTTCAAACGGTGTGGTTTTCCTTGCGGTCGTACATTCGATTGGGCATCTTCCCAAAAGTGAAATGGATGATATCTGTATATTTGATACGCTCCCCAAAAATCTTACTTATCCGCTAACCTCACCCGTTTTATATAGTGAGGCGGAAAAACTCTTAAAAAAATTATCAAAATAAAACGAAGCGAAAATCGCAAAACGCAATTTTCACCTCAAACGCCTGAAAAATCTCTTGCAAAAACTACAATCAACAATTTGCACAAAAAGAAAGGCTCCCCTGTGCAAGGGGAGCTGTCGAGCGAATGCGAGACTGAAGGGTTGGCTCAAACTAAAATAAAGTAGTCACAACCCTTCCGCCATTTTCTTACGAAAATGCCACCTCCCCTTGCACAGGGGAGGCTTTTTTAGTTTTTTCTAACTTTACATATCGTTTCTGCAAACGTCCTCGTATGTTTCGCGCTTAACGGCAACGTAGCTTTCGCCGTTCTTTAGCATTACCACAGGAGGCTTTGGAATGCGGTTGTAATTAGATGACATCGAGTAGTTATAAGCACCCGTTGTCAAGACCGCCAAAATGTCACCGCGCGCGGTGTTTGCAGGAAGTGTGACGTTCTCTTGCAGAATGTCTCCACTCTCGCAGCAACGCCCTACCACCGAGCACTTAAAGGGTGTGCTATCATCGTTTGCGCGATTGGCAAGTAGGATAGTATAGGAAGAACCGTAAAGCGCATAGCGCGGATTATCGGTCATACCGCCATCCACCGAGACGTAATTCTTATATCCGGGAATTTGCTTAACTGTTCCTACCGTGTAGAGTGTCATTCCCGCATCGGCAACGATGCTGCGACCGGGTTCGAGACGAATGGCAGGCATAGGATAGTCAAGCACCTTGCATTGTGCCTTGACCGCTCCTGCAACCTCGCGGATATTTTCGGCAATATCGATTTCGGGGTCGTTTTCGGTATAGCGCACACCGTATCCACCGCCGAGGTCAAGCTCGTCGATGACAAAATTGTACTTTTCGCGCATCCGGTTGGCAAAATCAAGCATGATTGCCGCCGCGCGCAAGAATGTATCGGAATCGAACACCTGTGAGCCAATGTGGCAATGGTAGCCCGAAAGTTTGATGTGGGAAAGAGAGAGCGTGTAAGCGGTGATCTCATCGGCTTGTCCCGTCTCAATGGCAGAGCCGAATTTGGAGTCGACCTTTCCCGTGTTGAC
>JAZSFM010000095.1:0-19036 GCA_045532215.1 Eubacteriales bacterium
GGTCGTGTGACTATCGGTTTGCTGGTTGTTATATTTGGTTTGATGTTGGTACAACTGTTCCGTTTGCCCGCCCTGACCTACATTAGCCAACTGTTCGGTGCCGCAGCTTTTTTCTGCATTGTTGTTATCTATCAGCCGGAAATGCGTGATGCATTGGAGCGCATCGGAAACTCGACTTTCCTCAATCCGCTCAGTGATACAATCCCTCGCAAGCATCTGCCGCTTGCAAAAACCACCGCCGAAGAAATTACCGATGCCGTTTTTGAAATGACTGAAAAGAGAACCGGTGCCCTCATCGTTATGGAGGGTTTAACCAAACTTGGGGACTATATTCAAACCGGCAAAATTGTTGACGCCCGTGTAACCTCGCACTTATTGCAAAACATCTTTTACGACAAAGCACCCCTGCACGACGGTGCAATCGTTATTCGCGATATGCGTATTTGGGCGGCAAGTTGTGTTTTGCCATCCAGCGGTGGAGAAATGGACTTTGGAAGCATGGGCACCCGTCACCGTGCCGCTGTTGGTGTTACCGAAGTAAGTGATGCTTTGGTTATTATCGTATCCGAGGAAACCGGTGTTGTCTCGCTTGCGCAGGATGGTAAATTGTTGCGCAACGTAGACCGCGAAACTCTATATGACGTTTTGATGACCTATTTTGCAGGTCGCTTGTATCTGCGCACAAAGCGTGGTGTTCACGTCAATCCTTTCGACCGTGTTCCGCATTATAACCGTCAAAGCGAAGAGACGAGTGATTTGATAGATATGGGACAGATCAGCATCGTCGAAGAAGAAAATACCGCGCCAACTCAAGAAGAGACGGTAATTGTTGAAAACGAGGACTCTCCCTCGCAAACTGAGGAAGAGACCGACAAAGACGAATCGCTCTAAGCGTTTACAAGAAAACAAAGGAGGATAACACAATGAAAAAGAATGCTGTTGGTAGAATTCTTTATCAAAAAGTTCCGGTTAAAAGCAGATTGGCATCATTGCATATTCCGGCGCGCATTGTTTGTCTTTTGTTGGCGCTTATTGTTTGGTTAACGGTATCGGCTTTGCAAGCCAATGCACTTGGATGACCTTATGAGTAAAACAAAACTCCTCATTGAGAGGATTCGGATGAGTGTTGATTGCTCAGACGAAATGATTGCAAACAAAGCAAAAGAAAAAATGAAGCGGGCGGGCATCAACACCTCCACGCTTCATTTTCGGCTTTATAAAAAATCCATTGACGCGCGTAACAAAGAGGATATTCGCTTTGAATGTGCAGTTTTAGCCGAGGGAGAAATCCCCACAAAGGCACTTGACGCAAAAACACTTGCGCGCGCACAAGCTCGTATTCTGTATGAAGAAGAACCCACTCTTATTTTTGGTAATAAACCGATGCCTGCCGCACCTGTTGTAGTTGGTATGGGACCCGCGGGACTCTTTGCGGCACTTTTGCTCGCCCAAAACGGATATGCACCAATACTCATCGACCGTGGTGGTTCAATTACCGAACGCACGGCAGACGTTGCACGTTTTCGTAGCGAGGGCGTCCTCAACACAGAGTCCAACGTGCAATTCGGTGCAGGAGGTGCAGGAACCTTTTCCGACGGCAAGTTAATCACACGCATCAACGATCCGCTTTGCAATTATGTGCTCAAAACTTTGGTAGCATTTGGTGCTCCAGAGGATATCTGCATCAAAGCGAAGCCCCACATTGGAACCGATGTTTTGCGTGTGGTGGTTGACAATATTCTCGCTGAAATCGAGCGTCTTGGCGGACAAGTTGTGTATCATTGCAGAATGGACGAGATTGCTGAGTGTGCCGACAAGACACTTACAATCAAGACCACGAAGGGAGATCTGCACGCAGGTGCACTCCTATTAGCGCCCGGACATAGCGCAAGAGATACCTACCGCTATCTCATCAAACAAAACTATACGATTGAGGCCAAGCCGATGTCTGTTGGTGTTCGTGTGGAGCATTTGCAAACAGATATTGACCGTGCGCTTTATGGGAACTTTGCAGGGCATCCCAATCTCGGCCCTGCCGAATATGCACTCTCCGATACCAAGGGCGAGAGAGGCGTTTATACCTTTTGTATGTGCCCCGGCGGTGAGGTCGTAGCGGCTGCATCCGAAGAGGGAGGGCTTGTAGTCAACGGTATGAGTTACCACGCACGCAACAATCCCAATGCAAATGCAGCAGTGGCAGTATCCATCAGATGCGAAGATTACGAAAAAGAAGAGGGAAGTGCTCCTCTTGGTGCTATTGTTTTTCAACGCAGAATTGAGCGTGCCGCGTTTACCGCAGGTGGCAAGGATTATTATGCACCTGTGATGACAATGCAAGATTTTCTCAATGGCACAAATGCACACACGCGCGGTCGTGTAACCCCATCTTATCGAGACGGCAAAGTCAAAGAAGCAGATTTTGGAATGATCTTCCCATCTTTTGTGACAGAATCCCTGCGTTACGGATTCCGTTCTTTTGGAAAGAAAATTTCGGGATTTGATGCGCCGGATACGATGCTGACTGCGGCAGAAACGCGTACGTCAGCACCTGTTCGCATTTTGCGCAATAAAGAAACCATGACCGCGGTGGGACATCCCCAAATTTACCCATGCGGCGAAGGTGCCGGTTACGCCGGCGGAATTACAAGTGCGGCTGTTGACGGTCTGCGCGCAGCAATGGCGTTGATGTCAACATTTGCACCCACAAAGAATAATCAATAATACACTTTCTATTCCCAAACGCCTTGGCGTGCCGATGTGACGCTTAGTGCGCGAAGAACAATCAAAAAAGAATTTGGATGATGATTTGGACGATAAGTATGCCGATGGATCTTACCGTCCACGGAAAGAGAAGAAATGAAAGAACTGAAAAAGAAAAAGAAGTGGAGCATACGGTATGTTCCCACGGCTGAAAACACAGCGGTTGTAAAAACGCTTGCCGAAGAGTTGGGCATCTCGCTCACAACGGCAAAGTTGCTTTTTACACGCGGACTGATAACAGCCGATCAAGCAACCGTATTTTTGAAGCAGACAGAAACAAGCTTGCACGATCCCTTTCTGCTCAAAGATATCGAGCGCGCTGTAGCTCGTATTTTTGAGGCACTCGAAACGGGAGAAAGAATTGCTATTTACGGAGACTATGACGTTGACGGCGTTACCTCTGTCAGTCTCCTGTATACATATTTGAGCCACCTCGGTGCAGATATTGGATATTATATTCCTTGCCGTAGCCGTGAAGGTTACGGACTTTCCACCTCTGCGATTGATACACTCAAGGCACGTGGTGTTGAACTGATTATCACCGTTGACACCGGTATCACCGCCATGGAAGAAGTTTCCTATGCCACCACGCTCGGTATTGATACTGTTGTTACCGATCACCACGAATGTCGTCCCGAGCTTCCAGAAGCTTGTGCACTTGTCAATCCGCATCGCCCGGATGATGAATATCCTTTTAAGGATCTTGCAGGTGTTGGTGTGGTATTTAAGCTCATTTGCGCGCTTGAAATGACGAGATGTCAAAGAGAAGGGCGCTCTGAAATTGACGGTGTAAGACAAATCTGTCGTGAATATGCCGATCTCGTTGCCATCGGTACAATTGCAGACGTTATGCCTATCGTAGACGAAAACCGACTCATCGTAGCCCTTGGTCTCAAACTTCTTGAGGAAACCAAGCGTCCCGGTTTGCGTGCTCTCATTGATGCCGCATCGGGCAATAAGCCGGGCGAACATAAATTTCCGCCCAAAAAGAGAAAGATTAATTCCGGCTTCATTGGTTTTGTTTTGGCACCGCGTATCAATGCCGCAGGACGCGTTAGCAGTGCATCTATTGCTGTTGAATTGTTGCTTGCAACAGACGAAGACAGAGCGGCAGAACTGGCCGAAGAGCTTTGTAACCTCAATACCACACGTCAAGTGGAAGAAAACCGCATAGCGGTTGAGGTTTATCAAAAAATCGAACAAATGCCGCCCGAGCTCTGTGATCGCATTATCGTTATCGAAGGCGACACTTGGCAACAGGGTATTATCGGTATCGTATCTTCGCGTATTACAGAAAGATACGGTCTGCCTTCCATTCTCATTTCCTTTGATGGTGCTACACGCGGTTATCCGAGCGATGATGATCTTGGCAAAGGTTCCGGACGAAGCATTAAAGGTCTCAACCTTGTGGAAGCACTTGCAAACAGTGAGGGGCATCTTGCCCGCTTTGGCGGTCACGAGTTGGCTGCAGGTTTGACCATTCGTCGTGGCAATATCGATGCTTTCCGCAAGCAAATCAACCAATACGCACATAAATATCTTACCGAAGATATGCTTTGCATTTCTGTTGATGCCGATTGCGAAGTGAAAATGTCGGAATTGACACTTGCATTGGCACAAGAAATTGACAAACTCGAACCCTTTGGAACTTCCAATCCCGTCCCCAATTTTGTTTTGCGTGATGCATCGCTTTTGCGCATTATTCCCATGGGCAATGGAAAACACACCAAGCTGATTCTCGAAAAAGACGGTATCTCGATGGTGGCCGTTTGGTTTGGAACAGAATCTACAGCGGTTCCGTTTGAAATCGGTGATCGCCTCGACGTTATGTTCCAACTCAACATCAACGAATTCCAAAACGTTACCACACTTCAAATGATCGTGCAGGATATTCAACTCTCCACGTCTTACGAAGAATCCTTTAAGGATGCTTGGGAACGTTATGAGGAAATTCGCGCAGGTGCACCGATTACAGCCGATGAGGACGTTATCCCCACGCGCGATGATATGGCTTGTATTTACACGCTTTTGCGCCGCGAGCATCAAATTGGGCACACCTATTTCCCAATTCGGCGTATTCTTTCTATGGTAAGCCAACAGGGAAGTACCATTGGATATTACAAACTCAAAACCATCATTCGCATTATGCAAGAACTCAACATTTGTGAGATTACCGAGCCCGTTCGTGATGGATTTGTATTTAGTTTTTATTTTAATCCCACAAAAACAAGTATTGATAAATCCTCGATTCTAAAAAGGTTAAAGCTACAACTTTACCGAGGAGAGGAACCGCGATAACACCCTTGATTGAAAGGCGGTGAAGATATGAACGACGCTGTTCACACCAACATCTCCGGTTTGCTTGAAATATTGCAGGCAACCGAAAAAAAATACGATATCGAAAAGATAAAAGAAGCATTCGAATATGCGAATGAACTTCACCAAGGGCAGTTCCGTGCCAGCGGTGAGGCGTATATCTCGCACCCGATTGCTGTTGCCGAGATTGTTGCAGGACTTGAACTTGATACCGATTCTATTTGCGCCGCGCTCTTGCACGATGCCGTTGAGGATTGCTCGGACAAGACAAGCTTAAAGGAAATCGAAAAGAAATTCGGTGCTCCTGTTGCAATGCTTGTTGACGGTCTTACCAAAATCGTTACTTTGCAAGTGGAAGACAAGGAAGAAGCTCATATCGAAACCTTGCGCAAAATGCTTTTGGCAATGTCGCGTGATATTCGTGTTATTTTCATCAAACTGTGTGACCGCCTTCATAATATGAGAACTCTTGCCGCCAAGCCCGATCCCAAACGCCGTATGACAGCGCTTGAAACGATGCACGTTTACGCACCTTTAGCGCATCGCCTTGGTATGCAACGTATCAAATTGGAACTCGAAAATCTCAGCTTGCAATTCCTTGATCCCATTGGATACGAGGAAGTTCGCCAACACATCAACGATAAATACGGTGAAAACCAAAACTTTATGGAAAAGATCAAGGTTGAGGTTGGCGACAGAATGGGAGAAAACGATATTCACTACACCCTTGAAGGGCGTATCAAATCCGTTTACTCCATCTACAAAAAAATGTATAATCAAAACAAGTCCTTCGACCAAATTTACGACTTTTACGCACTTCGTATCATCGTAGATACCGAACTTGAATGCTACACCGCGCTCGGTCTCATTCACGAGAAATACAATTCCATTCCCGGTCGTTTTAAGGACTATATCTCCACGCCCAAGCCAAATATGTACCGCTCGCTCCATACAACCGTTATCGGTCGAGACGGTATTCCTTTTGAAGTACAGATTCGTACTTGGGATATGCACCACATTGCAGAATACGGTGTGGCAGCCCACTGGAAGTACAAATCCGGTGCGTCCTCCAAAGAAGAACTCGACAAACGTCTTGAATGGGTTGCACGCCTGATTGAAACCGAAGACGAGCAACGCGACCCCGATGAGTTTATGAATGCACTCAAGACCGATATCTTCCACGACGAGGTCTTTGTATTCACGCCAAAGGGTGACGTTTTCGCTTTGCCGAACGGCTCTAACGTTATCGACTTTGCTTATGCCGTTCACTCCAAGGTGGGTGAACGTATGATTGGCGGTAAGATAAACGGTATGATCGTTCCCATCGACCGTACTCTCAAAAATGGCGAAATTGTTGAAATTTTGACCTCTTCTTCCTCCAAAGGTCCGAGCCGCGATTGGCTCAATATTGTCAAAACCAGCGCGGCACGTTCCAAGATTCGCGCGTGGTTCAAGAAAGAGAAGAGAAGCGAAAACATTGTTGTTGGTAAATCGATAGTGGATGGTGAACTCAAAAAGCACCGTAAGAGCTTTACCGAATCGCAACGTGATGAAATCATCACCAACATCAGTGCACATTATGGATTCAACTCCCCCGATGATTTCTATAATGCTATCGGCTACGGTGGTTTGATGGTCTCCAAGTTTGCTAAACGTTTGCAGGATGAATGTGAGCGCGTTATCAAACCCGAAGTTGAACCCAATCCCGAAATCGATGCCATTCCGCTTCCCATTACAACCAAACCCAAAAACGTCAAATCCGACAGCGGTATCGTTGTGGATGGCGAGATGGGTTGTATGGTGAAATTTGCAAAGTGTTGCAATCCTCTGCCGGGCGACTCTGTCATTGGCTTTGTTACCAAGGGTTTTGGCATTTCCATTCACAAATTGGATTGCCCCAATGTTATTCAAGGCAGAAAGAACCCAGAAAACGCATCTCGTTGGAAAGAAGCGCATTGGGAAGGTGCAGTTGAAAGCGGACGCAGCAACAGCATCTATGAGGCGCTCTTGCAGATCTACGTTGATGACCGCATCGGTATGCTTGCCGATATCACCGCCGCGCTTGCCGATATGCGCGTTTCCATTATGCAAATCAACGTAACCCCGCGCACCGACTCGGCTTACGTCATCAATATGAAAATCGGATGTCGAAACATCGACCACTATAATTCCATCGTTTCCCGCTTGCGTGGCTTGCGCGGAATCGTTAACATTCTGCGCGGATTTTCTTAAATCATAAAAAGGAGTGCTTCCCATGAAAGCTGTTATTCAACGTGTATCAAGCGCATCGGTAGCGGTTGACGGTCAAACCGTTGGCTCGTGCGGACGCGGATATCTGATTTTGCTCGGCGTTGCCGAAGGGGATACCGAACTGGATGCCGAATTGCTTTGCAAAAAGATTGCTGCTTTGCGTATCTTTCGCGATGAAAATGATAAAATGAATCTCTCGATTCGTGATATCGATGGGGAAGCGCTCGTTATTTCGCAATTCACCCTGCTTGCCAATTACCGTCACGGAAATCGTCCCGATTTTTTGGCATCTGCAAAACCTGACGAGGCAAACAGACTCTATGAATACTTCAAAAATCTTCTCTCACACGAGCTTCGTCACGTTGAGTGCGGTATTTTTGGGGCGGATATGAAAGTGAGTCTGACTAACGACGGTCCCGTAACCATTTGCATGGATAGCGAAGTTTTGAAAAAGAAAAAGTAAGGAAACTTGTTATGAAACTGATACTTGACGGAAACATCAATTCGTATTATATACAAACGCTTTGTATGATCTTTTTCCCGGGTGAAAAATTTGGGGCAGCAGAGCAATTGGATCCCGACGCTCCCGAACTTTATATTCGTCTTTGCGAGCACGACGACGGTGTAGAGACCTATGCTCGTATCACATTGGGCGATAAGAGCGCATCTTGTGAAAAATATTATACCTATTCTGCCGACTATGGCAAGGAAAAAACCATAAAACTTGCTTGCGGCGCGGTCGTTATCGCTGTTTGCGGTGAGGTAATGGGCTACCGTCCTGCTTGGGGAATGCTCACAGGCGTACGTCCTTCTAAGGTTGCTACCGAGCTCTTACAAGTCGGTTTAAGCAAAACGCGTGTGAAGAAGATCTTGACAGGCGAGTATTTTGTCATTCCCAAAAAGGCGGCACTTGCCACCGAGGTAGCGCTCAATGAGCAAAAACTCATCGGTAAGCCCTCGCCAAAGGATTGCAGTGTATATATCTCTATTCCGTTCTGCCCGACAAGATGCTCCTATTGCTCGTTTGTTTCCTATACTTCTCCCAAGCTTCTTCAACTCATTCCCGAGTATTTAGAGCATCTCCTTATGGATATGGAGTATACGTTTAAGAAGATCCAAGAGCTCGGTTTGCGCATTGCCACAATTTACATCGGCGGTGGTACGCCTACTATTTTGAGTGCTGATCAATTGCGTGTCTTGCTATCGAAAATTGCGGAATTGACAGATGTAAGCACTCTTGAAGAATACACCCTTGAATCGGGACGTCCTGATACCATTACTGCAGAAAAGATGGCTGTAGCAAGGGAATACGGCGTTACACGCGTATGTGTCAACCCGCAATCGATGAGTGATGTGGTGCTTCAAAACATCGGCCGCACACATACTGCCGAGGATTTTTTGCGTGCATATGACATTGCGAGAAATTCCGGAATCACCAATATCAATACCGACCTTATCGTTGGTCTTCCCGGAGATAACTTCAAAACATTCTCCGCAACCTTTGATAAAATTCTCTCTCTTCGCCCCGAGAATATTACTGTACATACTTTTTGCATCAAAAAAGCGGCTGAAATTCTGCGTCAGGGCAATAACGTTTACTCCTTGCGCGGCGGAGATGCCGGCAAGTGCGTTGACTATTCGCAACTCAAGGCACAGGAAGAAAACTATCTGCCGTACTACATGTACCGTCAAAAGAACACCGTCGGAAACCTTGAAAATGTCGGTTTTTCACTTGAAGGATGCGAGGGCCGCTACAACGTCTATATGATGGAAGAGGTACACTCAATTTTCGCTCTTGGTGCCGGCGCCGTCTCCAAGATGGTTGATTATCGTCCCAAGAAAGGCGGCAAACCCGTGATTGAAAGATTGTTCTATCCCAAGTATCCTTACGAATATTTGCGCGACGAAAGTACGCAAGATAAGATGCTCGCGATGGAAGAATTCTACACTCGCCGCGGACTATTAGACGATTAAAACAAGGAATATTCTAATGAAGACAATTATTAAGAACGCAACGTTGCTTGCCGAAACCGGTTACGGTGAGGGGAAGTGGAACGTTACCATTGAAAATAAACGCATTGTAAGCATCACAAAAGAGTTACCCGACACCACCGGTGCCGAAGTTATCGATGCAAAAGGGAATTTGCTCATTCCCGGTTTTTACAATGCACATACACACGCCGCAATGACACTTTTCCGCGGTTACGGAGAGGATCTCCCTTTGCAGCGTTGGCTTGAGGAGCGCATCTTTCCGGCAGAGGATCGACTCAACTGCCAGAACGTAACCGTTGCCACAAGACTTGCCATAGCAGAAATGCTCAAGGGCGGTGTTGTATCCTTCTCGGATATGTATATGTTTGAGGATGCGGTTGTCGAGGTCGTGCTCGAAACCGGCATAAAGGCCAATCTTTCACGCGCTCTCGTTTCTTTCTCTCCCGATGCCAATATTGCCACCGACAATCGCTTTGCTGAGGCAAAAACGTTGGTAGAGAAGTATCAAAATGCTGATGATGAACGCGTGAAGGTCGATTTTTCTCTGCACGCAGAATACACCAATTTGCCGCACTATATTGCACAGGTAGGTGAATATACTACTGCGAATGATTTGCGTATGCATCTGCACGTTTCCGAAACCGAAAAGGAGCATAATGAATGCATTGCACGCCATGGAAAGACACCCACAAAACTCTTTTCCGATCTTGGCGCTCTCAATACACCTACACTTGCCGCACACTGCGTTTGGGTAAGTGATGAAGATATTGCCATAATGGCAGAAAAAGGCGTGAGCGTTGTGCACAATCCCGTCAGCAACCTCAAGCTTGGTAGTGGTGTAATGCCGCTTAACAAAATGCTTAGCGCAGGCGTGAATGTATGCCTCGGTACCGACGGTGTTGCATCGAACAATCGTTTGGATATTCTGCGTGAAATGCAAACCGCAGCAATCTTACATAAAGGTGTACTACTTGATCCTACCGCAACCACCGCTTCGCAAATGCTCAAGCTTGCTACTCGCAACGGTGCTTTGGCGCAAGGTCGTAACGATTGCGGCGAGATTCGCATCGGTGCGCGCGCGGACTTGGTTCTGATTGATCGCACTTCCATCCACAATATGCCTTGCTTTGATGACTACGCAATGCTGTGCTACAGTGCCGAGCGTAGCGACGTCCTTTTGACGATGGTTGATGGACGCATACTTTACCAAAACGGAACGTATACTCTTATTGATGAAGAACGCCTGCGCTATGACGCACAAAAGGTGTTCGATCATTACTTTGATTGACCGTGAGGTAAACGATATGAACACAAAGCCGAACACAACCAAAAAAGTCTTTTTTTCGGGAGTTTTACTCCTGACGCTTTCCACCATTTTGGTCAAATTTGTCGGCTTATTTTACAAAATTCCCATGCTCTCGTATCTCGGATCCGAGGGCATGGGCTATTTTCATTCCGCTTATGAAATTTATGCCGTCTTTTGCATCATTGCAACGGCAGGACTTCCCGTGGCACTCTCGGTCCTCATCTCTGCCGCGCTTGCAGAGGGAAAAGCGAGGGAAGCGGAGCGCATCTGGCAGGTATCTCTAACACTCTTTGTTATCATTGGACTTTTGGGCAGTCTTTTGATGTGGGGGCTTGCACGTCCGATCTGCCGTTGGATCAAAAGTGAGGATGCCTTGGGGTGTATTCTATCGATTGCGCCAACCTTGTTCTTTGTTTGTGTATCCTCAGCTATCCGAGGATACTTTCAAGGATATCAAAAAATGTTGCCAACCGCTGTTTCACAACTGTTAGAAGCACTTGGAAAGCTTGTATTCGGGCTTTTATTTGCACATTTTGCACTTAAGCGTGGTGCAAGCGTACCCCAACTTGCCGCTGCGGCAGGGTGGGGAGTCACGGCAGGAACAGTTCTTTCCACCATTTATCTTGCTTTTGAAAGAGTCCGTTTCCGAAAGAAAGAAAATTGCAAAGCAAAGCTTGATGTGCTGCATTATGGCCACGCAGTTGAAAAAAAGCTACTCAAAATCGCACTCCCAATTACACTTGGCTCATTTATAATTAGTTTGACCAAAGTAGTCGATATGAGTATGATCCTGCGGCGGTTGCAAGACATCGGATATACTTCCACGCAAGCGAACGAGGCATACGGTAGTTACACAACGCTTGCAATCTCCGTTTTTGCACTTTTGCCAACCTTGCTAAATTCCATCGCTTTGCCGCTCATACCAATTCTGTCGTCTGCCATAACAGGGGGAGATAGAGTTACTGAGCAAAAGATGATAGAACTTTCTTATCGTATCAACGCACTCATCGCAATTCCTGCTTCTCTAGGCATTACGTTGTTTGCACATCCTATTCTTTCACTTTTGTTTGGCAATCAAAGGGAGGCAGTAGAAACTGCCGCACCGCTGCTCTCCATCTTGGGGATATCGGTGTTTCTTTCTTGTATGATTACAGTTACAAACTCTGTTTTGCACGCTTATAGAGAGGTCAAAAAGCCCATTTATTCAACGCTTGCAGGGCTTTTAATCAAGGGAATCGCGGCATATCTTCTCATTGGCATCCCGACCATTGGACTTTGGGGCGCGCCCATCAGCAGTTTTTTCTGCAATGCGGTAATCGTGGTGATGAATATGCATTTTGTTAGCAAATTCTGTGATTGTATTGATATCAAATCTCTTTTTGTTTATCCAACGCTCCTGTCTATCCTCGCAGTTGGTATTGCTTACGGAGAGCATTTGCTCCTTGGCTATCAGTTTGGGCAGAATCTACTCACCACTCTCATTCCAATGGCAACTGCAGCACTTTTGTATTTGGTACTTGGATGTTTGTTTGGTCTCATTTCCGAGGAAGACCTTTCGGCTCTCCCAATGGGGAAGAAAATTTGCGCAGTTCTTTCTAAAATTCATCTTTTGTCGAAAAAGGAATTTGAAAAAACTTAAAAAAGGACTTGCAGAAGTGGCAATAATATGGTAAAATAAAAGTATCAAATCATATTAAAGGAAAAAGACAATGAGACTTGACAAATTTTTGAAGGTTTCGCGCATTATCAAGCGTCGTACCGTGGCAAATGAGGCGTGCGATGCCGAGCACGTAACCGTAAATGGCAGACGCGCAAAGGCGTCCTACGACGTCAAAGAAGGCGACGTTTTGGAAATCACCTTTGGTCAGAGAATTCTAAAGGTGCGTGTGCTTGATGTAAAAGAACACGTAGCTAAAGCGGATGCAACCGCTCTTTACGAGGTCATTTCCTAACACACATATTTGTGAACACCTCTGCATACGTTTATAATAAAAACGATGCAAAGGAGCGCATATATGAACACGGAGAACAAGCAACCGGAAAATAAATTGCATAGTCTATCAATCAAAAATCGGCAAGGCGCACAACTGGAAGGTGTTTTAGAAGTCATCCGCTTTGACGAGCGTGAGGTTCTGTTGGAAACAGTTTGCGGAACGCTCTCCATTGATGGAGAGGGACTTCATTTGAGCGAATGGAACGCCGAGCGCGGCTTGGCAGCTCTTGAGGGACGCATTGATGCGGTGACCTATTTTGATAAAAAGCAAGAGGATTCAAAAGCACACGGCGGACTGTTTGGAAAGCTGCTAAAATAACCGATGCAGATATCCCAATCGGCACTTTTTCGCCTTTGCTGCGCATCTTTTTTGATAGGACTGCTACTGGCATTCTTTTATGATTTTCTTTACATGACGCGGCTGTGGCTGATGCCATCTAACAACCGCTATACAGTCCCTGCTATACAAAATCTACGCGCTTCACGCATCAAACAGAAAACGCCTAAAAAGAGAAACGCGTTGCACGTGGTACTTTTCATAAGCGACGTTTTCTTCTGTCTTGTGAGTGCACTTGCCATTATTTTGCTATTGTATTGGCTGAATAACGGTGCTTTTCGCGCCGTCGCGCCGCTCTGCATGGCACTGGGCTTTGGACTGTGGCGCATCAGCGTTTCAAAGGGTGTTCGCATTGCTTTTCAATGGTTTGCGTTCGGCATCGAAACCGTTATTTACACACTTTTGATACCACTTAAACGATTGTTTACCTTGATTGTAAGGATTTGCAAGAAGAAAGCTCAAAAGCGGCGATATAAGCGCCTTACAAAACAAAGACAAAACTACACCAAACAACATTTACAAAACATTGATAGAACCGCTGAACAGCTCTTGCCAATCGATGCAAAAACAAGGATGCAGAAAGGAGACGGACGTGCAAAACAAAACAGCAAAAAGACAGTTTAGTTTAAGTCTTTTAATGCGTATATTTTTAGGACTGCTTGTCGTGATCTCCATCGGCATCTGTGCGCGCAGCATTATGCAATACAACGAGCTTAATAGGGAAGCGGAACGACTTGAAACAGAAATCTTGGAACTGCGCGAAATGCGTGCAGAGCTTATTGAGAACCTCGGTTCCGCAGATGAACTGAAACGTCTTCTTACCGATTACCGAACTTACAAAGACCTCATTGACGCCGACACAGCGACCGTTGAAGCGTTGGAAGAGTACGAAGCTCAAATAGATCATATTCGTGAGCTTATACATTCCTCCAAATACAAGGATTACATCGAAAAAATCGCAAATGATAAATTAAATCTCTACTTTGCAGATCAAGAAATTATTTATAATGATATCAATTGAGAGTGAATTACTATGGCAGAAAAGAAAAACGAAGGACATAAAATAATTACACAGAACAAAAAAGCGTTTCACGAGTATTTTGTGGAAGAAAAATACGAGGCAGGCATCGCCCTTGCAGGTACTGAAGTCAAAAGTGTACGCGCGGGAACAGTCAATCTTAAGGATTCCTATTGCTCGTTTGATAATGGCGAAATTTTTGTGTTGGGTATGCACATCAGCCCCTATGAGCACGGCAACATCTTTAACACCGATCCGTTGCGAAAAAAGAAACTTTTGATGCACCGCCGCGAAATTATGAAGCTGCAAGGTTTGGTACAACAAAAGGGATATACCGTTGTACCTCTCTCGCTTTACTTTTCGGGTAGCCACGTCAAGGTTGAGCTTGGTCTTTGCCGCGGTAAAAAGCTTTATGACAAGCGCGAAAGCGATGCAAAACGCCAAGCTGATCGTGATATTGACAGACATATGAAAGATAGATCACATCAAGAATAAGAAAAGCGGTATGGACTTCAAAAATCCATACCGTTTTTGTTATATTTTTCGATTACACAAAACGTCTTTTTCGTATTCTTTCACTACGTTGAACCAGCTTTCATTGCCAATGGTACCGGCGCGTGCACAAAGCTCGTTCCAAACATCTCCAATGGGGTAAAGCTTAAGTTCTTCCTGCAGCATCAAAAGTTCTGTAAAGTTTTGGGTATCTTGCAAATCCTTGAGGCGGTCGTGAGGCATCAGGAGAGCTGCGAGAAGCGACTTTTGAACAGAACGCATACCAATTACCCAAGCCGCGATGCGGTTGATGGAAGCATCAAAATAGTCGGTTGCAAGAATTACGCGATCGAGAGCATCGTTGCGTACAACCTCTTTCATCATCTCTTGCGTTTCATCGTCGTATCTGACGACGTGGTCAGAGTCCCAACGCACACCGCGTGTTACGTGAAGCGCAATTTTAGGATTGAAGCAGAGCAGAGCAGAAATCTTATCGGAAACTACCTCCGTGGGGTGATAATGTCCATTATCCATCAAGGGAACAATGCCGCGCGTGGTGGCATAGGAAAGGGCAAATTCAGCAGAACCTGCCGTGTAAGACTCAAGACCGATACCGAAAACCTTGGATTCAAGAGTTACGTAAACAAGTTCTTTATCGTATCCGCAACCAAGAATTTGATCGAGAGAATCCATAAAACGCAGACGTGGGCCGAGACGATCAGCGGGAATATCCTTAAACCCATCGGGAATCCAAATGTTCATCAGGCAAGGGAAGCCGGTCTCGCGTGCAAAATATTCGGAGATGCGAATGCAAGCAATTCCGTGACGAATCCAAAATGCGCGAATTTCTTCGTTGGGGTTGGTCAAAGTACCGTTTTCAGCCAAAGGATGTGAAAAATAGGTGGGGTTGAAATCCAAACCAATGCCGCGCTCCTTTGCGAATGCAACCCATTTTGCAAAATGCTCTGGTTTGATGGCATCACGGTCGGCGATCTGTCCATCCTCATAAATACCGTAGCAGGCATGCACGTTTACCTTGTGTTTGCCGGGAATGAGAGAGAACGCCTTATCGATATCTTGCATCAACTCCTCGGGTGTATGTGCTGCACCGGGATAGTTGCCGGTCGCTTGAATACCACCGGTCAGTTCACCGGAATTTTCAAATCCCTTAACGTCATCGCCTTGCCAGCAATGCATTGAAATGGGAATATTCAGCATTTTTTCGATAGCCGCTTCGGTGTCAATGCCAAGAGCTGCATATCGTTCTTTTGCAATATTGTAAAGCTCCTTTTGTGTCATGGCTCTCTCTCCTTACTTTAATGCGGGATTATTGAGCGTACTTGCAGGATTTTTGGCGCGCTCCTCAGCTGTTTTATAACCGGGGTGTTTGCCGGGAAGTCCAAATCTTGCGCGCAGATCCATCAATTCATACATTTTCTCCTCGGAAATCTCCTGAATTCTGCCAAGCTCCATCGCATATTTCATGATCTTTGCATTGAATTCAACTTCTTCCATGGTAAAGAATGCGCGAGTCAGTGTATTACCAACGGTAAGTGCACCGTGATTTTTTAGCATAAAAGCGTCATGTTCCTGAATGTAAGGCATCAGAGAATCGGGAATTTCCATAGTGGAAGGAGTTGCATAAGCACAGGTAGGAACATCACCAATTGTGAGAACTGCCTCTGGCAGGATATAACGATCAAGCGGAATTCCGGCAACTGTAAATGCGGTTGCAACGGGAGGATGTGCATGAACGACGGCGTTTACATCGGGGCGTTCGCGGAAGACTCGCAAATGCATCTTGATTTCGGAAGAAGGATTGAGTGTTCCTTCGAGTTTATTGCCTTCGGCATCAATTTTAATAATCATTTCGGGTGTTAAAGAACCTTTGGAAACACCTGTAGGAGTGCAGTAAAATTCATTATCATTCAACTTAACGGAAATATTACCATCGTTAGCGGCAACAAAGCCGTGGGCATAAAGGCGGTGACCAACCTCGCAAATTTCTTGTTTGATTTGTTCTGCTGTCATAGTCGTTCTCCTAATTGAAATATTTTCAATTTTCATTATACAACAATTTTCCACCAAAGTCAATACAATTTAGATCAAAAAACGATTTGATTTTTTGAATAGAGAAGTAACATTTTCTTTGGTTCAGTTGATATGCATATTTACCAAAATTTTATGTAGAAAATTGGTAAATTTACATCTTTAAAAAACGCGTGCGAAATGTTATAATATTATTATCCATATTGTGAAAGGAGTTTTTCTTATGAAGAAAAAATTGACTCGCACCATAGCAATCGCATTGATCGCTATGATGCTCATCCCCACCTTTTCGGCTCTTGCTGTAAGCGCTGAAGCGGTAACAAACACCCCTCCCGAGGAAATCGTTAACTACTACGATCCCAAAACGGCAACAAAAGATGCACAACCCGACCCCTCCAACAATGGTCAAACACTCCCAAAATCCGGCGAGTTGGCATCCGCTACAATTCCCGTTAAAAACAGTGCACTGAAATACAATCTTGATTCCAACATTGTGGCAGGCGATACCATTTATGTTGGTCCTTGTACAACCGATAGTGGTAAGCTCGATTGGACTTTTGCTTTCTACAAGAAAATGGTTGGCAATAAAGAAGGAAGTCCCGCTATTAAGAGAACATACGAACTTGAGGGAAACATCGTAGAAAACGGCACCTTTATGGATGGTTCCGTTATCTATTCCATTACAATTCCTAACGGCACAAAAGATGTTGCCCTCAGAGCACTTTCCACTCACTTCGAACATATGCTGATTACTGTAAATCAACCCTTTGATAAAGACGGCTATTTTGCTTATGCTGATGCACAAGGATGGAATCTTGATGAATCCGGTCTGCGTCCCGTTCCTCCAAAATTTGTAGAGGAAGCTCCTGCAGATTATGAAGGTCTTTGGAATCTCTTCCCGCGTGTAGGCGATCGCGATCCTCTCCTTCGTCAACATCAAAACAAGACTTACTTTGACTCCGATTATATTCCTGTAACTGAAGGCGATACCATTTACTTGGGTGCTATTAACGCTTCCGATACCACCGATATTCTTTATGTATTCGATGCAGAGTTCAAGCAAGTCAAGACTTACAAACCCGCAACCCTTACCTACAAGGAAGATATCGGCTATGGTTTTGCTATCTATTCCTGCACCATTCCCGAAGGCGTTTCGTATTTGAAAGCACATGTTCACAGCGGTGTTTACAATGATGGCGATATTTTGATAACCAGAAACCAACCGTTCAATGGTGCGGAGCTGCGTGCGACTCTCGGCATTGCAGACCTCTCCGAAGAAGCTAAGGCACATCCTTTCTATGGAAAGGAAGCGCTCTTTGTTGGTGACTCCATCAGCTACGGTTCCTACGACACACCTCCTACATATCGCAATCCCTCTGCATCTTGGGCGAGACGTTTGGCGCTTTCTACCGGTTTGATTCCCACCAACATTTCTTATCCCGGTGCAAGCGTAGGTGATACCGGCAACAAGAATATCAAATGGGCTTACGACCTCCTTAGACAACAGATGAGAATTTCTATCAAAGAATTCGATATGATCGTTTTCCAAGGCGGCGTTAACGATGCTCGTCAAGACATAGAGCCCGGCGTTGCTTTACCCATTGGTACGGATTACAACACCCTAAAGAGTGATGAACGTACCCAAACTTTTGCCGGTGGTCTGCAACTGATGTTCCATGATGCTAAGGCAAAGTGGCCGGATGCTGAATTATACTTTGTTGCAAACTTCAAACTGGTTTCCGACAGTGTTATGGGCAAGGATATGAACGAATACTTTGAACAAGCAAAACTGCTTTGCGCAGAGTACGGCGTTCACTACATCGACCTTTACGATGATGTAGAGCTCTATACAACTTTCGATTATGAAAGCACCGATGTTCTGCCTGACCTGATTCATCCCACAGGCCCCTCTTACGATATTCTGTTCCCGACTATACTTCGTCTCTTTAACGAAACCATTCCCGAAGAAGAATGGAATAAGGGTGACGAAGAAACCACTACTCCGGATGAACCTACAACTCCCAACACTCCTGAAACTCCCGACAACGGCAACAATACTCCCGAGGTTGAGAAAGAGCACACCTGTGAGAAAGTAAATTTCTTTGCAGAACTCTGGAACACTATCCTCAATTTCTTCCGCAGATTGTTTGGTCAACCCGAACTTTGCACTTGCGGAGAAGTAATTAACAAAAAGAAATAATAAACACACAAATGCGGCAGGGCTAAAAGGCCCTGCCGTTCTTGTGTAGTATAAGAAAGGGAATTTCACCTGCGGTGAGAATGTCTTTTGGCTTGCCACCGCCTCGCGAGCGGGCGTTGCTCTGCGCCAAAGATGCGAACCCAATTCCGCTGCGCTACGCTTGCGGAGTGGGTTCTTCGTGCGGGTGCCAATGCAAAAGGCCTGCCTTCAAAAGCAGACCTTTTGCATATAAAACATCAACGGGAATTTCACATGCGGTGAATATCTTTTGGCTTGCCACCGCCTCGCGAGCGGGCGTTGCTCTGCGCCAAAGATGCGAACCC
>JAZSFM010000025.1:0-10623 GCA_045532215.1 Eubacteriales bacterium
CCTAAGACCGCTTGGCCTCCGACTTGTAACAGGCGCTTCGAGCTCGGTATCGGTCAGGCGAATACTGTAGAGAATGTCTTTTCCAATCTCGAGTCCTTTCGGTAAATAAGCGCGTAAAGTATCCTTTACCACTACATCAACAGAAGATACCGAATCTGAAACGGTCACATTAATGGAACAAATTTTAGTATTGGGTTCGAGAATTGGCATATAGGTGTAGGAACTGAATACCCAATCGACCACGCGATTGGCGATACGATAGCCGAACTCAACGCCGTCAACCTCTTTGCCGCCCATCACGACACAAACATAGGTTTGGTCGTTCTGTTTGGCAATGGTAACAACGCAGTTGCCGTCACGTGAGGTACTGCCGGCACTCATACCAAAGCACTTTTTGTTGTAGTATTTTTGGACCTGATCGGGACTTACCAATTTGTTATTGTTATAAAGTGTTTTGGATTGTTGCGATGAGAAGAAAGAGAAAGACCGCTCACTGCAAAGAGCCATGTAATAAGTGTTTTGGTATGCAACCAAAGCAATTTGAGCCATTTCCTCTGCGGTAGTGCGAGAACCGTCAATGATACCTGTAACATCTTCGAAAACAGTATTTTTCAGCCCCATTGTGGTGGCGCGAGTATTCATTTCTACCTTGAAATTTTCAACAGAACCTGAAGCAATCGCTGCGAGAACGTAAAACGCATCGTTATAACTGCCGCAAATCGCCGCCCAAAGAAGTTGTTCAATGGTTGTAGTCTCGCCAACAGAAAGTTTGAGACTGCGTCCGTGCGTGCGCGGAATGGCAGCATAGAGTTCTTCTGTAACGGTAACCGATTCTTGTGCGCGGACACTCAACTTTTCACACAGCAGGAGACCTGACATAATCTTTACGGTCGATCCGGCACCAACAAGATAATTTTCGTCTTTGGAGCATACTACAAGATTGCTCTCTAAGTGTTTGAGATAAACCGAAGTTGCTTCTTCCATTGATGGGAGATTGATTTCTACGGCTATTGATGAGACGGGAAGTGCACATAACAAAAGGAGAAGCGAGGTCAATAAGCAAATGATACGAACAAAGGTATTTTTGCGCATGTTCTTCTTCTCCTTTCTTGAGGTTATATCCGCTCTTTTGCGGTTTGGATGTCTTTTTGAATTTGTTTTTGCAAAGCATCTACGCTTTCGAAATGTTGTTCGGGGCGAATGTAGTCTAAAAAATCTACCGTCAATACTTGTTGATAGAGGTCCCCCGAAAAATCCAACAGATGTGTTTCAAAATTGAGGTTGGCGTTGGCATCAACCGTTGGGCGTGTGCCGATATTGGTCAATCCAAAGTAGGGAGTTCCCTCAATTACAGAGCGCGTCAAATAAACTCCTCGAGCAGGAATGAGCATTTCTGCGGGCGGTATTTGATTGAACGTGGGAGAGCCGAGCTTGTGTCCAAGACCTTTTCCGTGTTCCACGCGAGCGGTGATGGAATATGGGACAGTTAAGAGCGCATTGGCTTCTTTTACGTTTCCTTGGTTTAACAAATCGCGGATGCGCGTAGAGCTGACGGTATCGCCATCCATATAGATGGACGGAACCGTAATGACAGGGGTGGGGGTTAACAATTTTTGCAAAAGTTCAGGCGTTCCTGCGCCAAACTTACCAAAGCGGTAGTTATAGCCGCATACAGCACCCGTGCAGCCGCATTGCGCTATCAGAATATCATTTACAAATTCTTGGGGTGAGAGGTCTTTAATGTCCTCAAAATTGGCAACAAAGGCAAAATTCATGCCTTCTGCCGAAAAGCGTTTGAGTTTTTGTTCAAGTGTGGTTAGATGTTTTGGGGGATTGGAGAATAAAAAGTCGGCAGAGGGCTGCGCAAAGCAAAATACGCCGCATTTTGCTTGTGGTAGCTTTTCTGCTTGCATTTTTTTTGCTTCACGCAAAAGCATGCGATGCGCATAATGAACTCCGTCAAAATTTCCGGGGCAAAGAATGTTTGCCTCGGAAACCATACTTGATTGTTCTGTTTGAAGAGAGATATATTTAACCGATGGCATACTCAATCCAATTCAAGATAACATTTTACCAATTCACGCATCAATTCGTCGCGGTCGATCTTGCGGATCAGCGCACGCGCATTGTTTGTGTTGGTAATGTAGGTGGGGTCTTCGGAAAGCAGGTATCCCACAATTTGTCCAATGGGATTGTAGCCCTTCTCGCTGAGTGCTTCATAGACCTCCTTGAGAATGGCGCGTGCATCCGTTACCTCCTCGGTTTGGATAGGGATCTGTTTTTCGGAATTCATAAACATCCTCCTTGTTGTGAAAAAACTCATCTCACCTAATATTATATATGATATTCTGCTTTTTTGCAAGTCTTTTTTTGCAAAATAATATAAAATGTAGTATTTTTATTGACGAAATTGTTTTTTTTATGTATAATAGTAAAGAAAAGAACCCACGGAGGTATAAAAATGAAAATCGTTTTCTTGGATGCCGCCACTATTGGCGACGATCTGACCTATGAAAGTTTTGAAGAAATTGGAGAGGTAGTCGTTTATCCCACTACAAGCGAAGCAGAATTTGAAGCACATATTGAAGGCGCAGACGTTGTTGTTATCAATAAACTCAAACTCAACGCAACCAATTTGCCCAAGGCGAAGAATTTGAAATTGATCTGCCTTGCCGCAACGGGATTTGATAACGTTGATCTTGATTACTGCCGTAAGGCAGGCATCGGTGTTTGCAACGTGGTTGGATATTCTACGCAAAGTGTGGCACAACTGACGCTTTCAATGGCGCTCTCTCTTTATACCCATCTTGGCGAATACACTGACTTTGTGCGTAGCGGTGAATATACGCAAAACGGACTTGCCAATCGTCTCACCCCAGTTTATCACGAGATTGCAGGCAAAACGTGGGGGATTGTTGGCTACGGAAATATCGGCAAGCAAGTGGCTCGCGTTGCCGAGGCGATGGGATGCCGCGTATTGGTTTACAAACGTACACCTGTTGAGGATGCAGAATGCGTTGATTTTGATACCGTTTGTCAAAAATCCGATATTTTGTCGTTGCACGTGCCCCTCAATAAAACCACTAGAAATCTGCTTGATGAAGAGCATATTGCAATGTTGAAAAAGGATGCAGTCGTCATCAACGTGGCACGTGGTGCTGTAACCGATGAAGCGGCTCTTGCCGATGCAATTCTGACAGGTTCCATTGGCGGTTTGGGTGTTGATGTCTACTCCAAAGAGCCGTTTGACACCGATCATCCCTTCAACAAAATCAAGCATTTGCCAAATGTTCTTCTCACACCGCACATGGCGTGGGGAGGGTATGAAACTCGCGTTCGCTTGCTTTGGGAGATTAAAGAAAACGTTATTTCCTTCTATCGTGGCAAAAACAGATGCCGTGTGGATTAAAAGTGCACTGAAAACCGAAATATTTTGAATTATTTTCCCAAATCTATTGCATTTTTGTCGAATATCTGTTACAATATTACTTATAAGTTTATGGTCATAGTGTCGGGCTTACGTGCTTTTGTTTTTCAGCCACAAAAGTACGTTCCGGCAGCGGACAGAGGTGTCCGTTTTGTTCCATAGGTATTTTTTCTTCAAAAGGAGTATTTATGCGGAATGAACAAAAACGTGCTAATCCGGCTGAACGGTATTTCCAAGTCTTTTGACGGAGAAACCGTTCTCGATCACATCAACCTGGAGATCCAAAACAAGGAGTTTATTACTTTGTTAGGCCCTTCGGGATGCGGTAAAACGACCACACTTCGCATCATCGGCGGTTTCGAAACGCCCGATGAGGGAGACGTATTCTTTGACGGTAAGCGAATCAACGATATTCCACCGTATCAGAGACAGGTCAACACCGTATTTCAGCGATATGCGCTTTTTCCTCACTTAAACGTATTTGACAACATCGCTTTCGGTCTGCGTATTCAAAAGTGTCCTGATGCACAGATCAAGGAAAAGGTAAAAGAGATGCTGGCACTTGTAAACTTAAAGGGCTTTGAGCGTCGCAAGGTAAACACCTTGTCGGGTGGACAACAACAGCGTGTTGCTATTGCACGTGCGCTTGTGAATCAGCCCAAGGTGCTCCTTTTGGACGAGCCCCTGGCAGCTCTTGACCTTAAATTGCGTAAGGATATGCAGAACGAGTTGAAGAACATTCAACATCAAACCGGCATTACCTTTATCTATGTAACACACGACCAAGAAGAAGCTCTCTCTATGTCCGATACCGTTGTGGTTATGGCACACGGAAAGATTCAGCAGATCGGCACGCCTACCGATATTTACAACGAACCAATCAATGCTTTTGTAGCCGACTTTATCGGTGAATCTAACATCGTTGACGGCGTTATGCTTGCAGATTACCGTGTCAAGCTCGCAGGTCACACCTTTGACTGCGTAGACGGTGGATTTGATGCAAACGAGCCGGTTGACGTAGTTATTCGCCCCGAGGACGTTGATGTTGTTCCTGTTGATAAGGGAATGCTCTCGGGCCTTGTTACAGGTGTCACTTTCAAAGGTGTTCACTATGAGATTATCGTAGATGTTGATGGTTTCAAGTGGATGATTCAAACCACAGACTTCGTAGCGGAGGGAGAGACCATTGGGCTTTCCATCGATCCCGATGCATTTCATATTATGAAAAAATCCGAGTTCTCGGGTATGTTCGGCGACTATTCTTCTTTCAGCGACGAGCTGGAAAAGCTTTCTGATGCCACGGAGGAGATAGACGAAGAATGAAAAAAAGATCCTTTTTTGAACATATAGCAACCGCGCCATATGTTTTTTGGGCGTCGATTTTTATCGTCGGCCCCTTACTCGTGGTGCTGTACTTTGCGTTTACGGATCAGGAAGGGAAGTTCACATTTGAGAACATTCTTTCACTTTCTTCCTATTCGCATACCTTTATCATGTCTTTGGGCTTTGCACTCATTGCAACCGTTATCTGCCTGCTCATCGGTTACCCCTTGGCATATTGTATGTCGAGAATGTCCGAGCGCGCACGCAATATTCTGACGGTGCTTTTGATGTTGCCTATGTGGATCAGTCTTTTGATTCGTACATATTCCTTGATGGCGCTCCTGGATAACGGCGGACTTGTCAGTGGATTTTTGACCTCTCTCGGGTTTGAAAAACTGACCTTTATCGGCACTGAAGGCGCGGTTATTTTGGGTATGATTTACGACTTTTTGCCATATATGGTTCTGCCGATCTTCACCTCGATGAACAAACTTGACGTGCGTTACCTCGAGGCAGCGGCTGACCTTGGCTGTAACAATCGCAAAACACTTTTGCGTGTGATTTTGCCTCTTACAATGCCCGGCGTCATTTCGGGTGTTACGATGGTCTTCGTACCGTCCATCAGTACCTTCTACATCTCCCAAAAGCTGGGCGGTGGTGTATTCGATCTCTTGGGCGACACTATTGAGCGTCAATTCCAAAACGCCGTTACATACCACACCGGTGCGGCTATCTCGCTTGTGATGATGGTATTGATTTTGATCTCTCTTGCTATCATGAATAAATTTTCAGACAGTGGGGAGGACATCATCGTATGAAATTTCTCTCTAAATTTTACATTGGCTTGATCTTTTTGATCCTTTATGCGCCAATTTTGGTTGTTATTCTGTTCTCGTTTAACGAATCGGGAAATTTGGGCGAATTCAGCACCTTTACACTTTATTGGTATGAGGAACTCTTCTCCGACAATGAAGCTTTGGATGCGCTCAAAAACTCGCTTATTTTGGCTGTTAGCTCATCCGTTGCTGCCACCGTTATCGGCACACTTGCCGCTTTTGGCATTTCCCGTGCAAAGAACCGCTATTATCGTCAAACCTTGGAATCGGTTGCGAATATCCCTATGATGAATCCCGATATTGTAACCGGTGTTTCGATGATGTTGTTATTTGTTGGTGTTGGTACGGCAATTAAAGTAGGGGATACCCTCGGCTTTTGGACGATGCTGATCGCGCATACCACGTTCAACCTGCCATACGTTATCTTGCAGGTGCTCCCGAAGTTCCGTCAAATGGATAAAAACTTGACAGAGGCAGCCCTTGACCTTGGTTGCACACCAATGCAGACCTTCTTCCGCGTTGAGTTGCCTTCCATTATGCCGGGCATCGTTTCCGGCTTGATGATGAGCTTTACGCTTTCGCTTGATGACTTTGTAATTAGTCACTTTGTAAGCTCTCCCGACTTCAAAACGCTCCCGCTTTACATCTACACACAAACGGCACACGAGGTTAAATTCAGCATGTACGCGCTTTGTACACTTATGATTTTTGCTATTCTGTTCCTCTTGATAGCCGTAAATGTTGCGGGTTCCATGGGCGAGCGTCGTGCACTCAAAAAAGCACGCAAAGCATTGAAGGGAGGCGTAAAATGATGAAAAAACACATTTCACGATTTCTTCTTGTATGCCTTCTGATGGCAATTTGCGTGACTTCGTTTGCTTCCTGTGAGGAGACGGATAAAACACTAACGCTTTACGTTTATAACTGGGGGGAATACATCTCCGATGGTTCTGACGATAGCGTAGATGTCAACGCAGAGTTTGAAAAATACTGTAAGGAAGAGCTTCACATAACAGTCAAAGTCAATTACTCCACCTTTGCAAGTAACGAAAGTATGTATGCAAAAGTCAGTAGCGGATCGACCAAATACGACGTGATCATTCCGTCCGATTATATGATTGAGCGTATGATCAATGAGAATATGTTGGCACCGCTAGATCTTTCCAAAATTCCTAACTACGAATACATTGATGATGCTTTTAAGGGCGAGAACGTTTACTATGAATGTGATTCGACCGAGACCTATTCCATTCCGTATTTTTACGGTATGATTGGCATTATTTACAACACCTCTATTGTTGATGAGAATGACGAACAGATTGGCAGTTGGGATTTGATGTGGGATGAGCAATACAAGGGCGATATTCTGCAATTTAACAACAGCCGCGATGCTTTCGGTACTGCACAGTACAAACTTGGTCTTGATGTTAACAAAGAGGATGAAGAGCTTTGGAGACTTGCTTTGGACGAACTTTTGGAACAAAAGAAAATCGTTCAGGGATATGTAATGGATGAAATCTTTAACAAGATGCAAAGCGGTTCTGCAGCTATTGCTGCATACTATGCAGGTGACTATCTCTCGATGTATGAGGATAATGAAGACCTTGCATTCTTCTATCCGCAAGAGGGAACCAATAGCTATATTGATGCAATGTGTATCCCTAAGAATGCCCAAAACAAGGAGTTGGCGCACGAATACATTAACTTTATGTGTTCACACGATATTGCAATGGCAAACGCGCTTTACACCTATTATGCTTCTCCCGTAACCACGGTCGTTGAAGATCCCGAATATCAAGACGAAATGGGAGAATACGCGATTGATATTCTCTATAATCAGGCAGATGACGTTCCGTCTCAAGCATATTTGAATCTTTCGCCTGAGGCATTGTCTATGCAGAACATTCTTTGGGAGGAACTTAAGGCAAAGAGCAGCATCGGCAACGGTATTTATATCGGTTGCGGTGTTATCCTCGGTGTACTTGCTTTAATCGGCGTTTATCAGTTGATTAAAAAACGCCGTTGGGCAAAACTTTATGACTAAAACAAAGAAGAAGATGCTTCAAGCGAAGCATCTTCTTTGCGTATTATTTCAAATTTGCGATTACGCGATCAACCCACTCAATAATAGCGGTCTTTTCTTCGGGTTTAACAGAGCCGCCAAACAAAGGCAGACCACCGTTGATGTAAAGGACCTCGTCGTAAACAGCGTTATTTTGCGCAACCTCTGCGAGCACCTTCTTTACAGCGTTTGCAGCAGCTTCGTTTCCATCAATCATCAAAGCGATGTTTTGAGCACGCGCTTTGGTGAGTTCTTGGCAGAACAGGCGAAGGGAATCATCAAGGTGAGAACCCTTGGCAGTGAGCGCAAGAATAACGATTCTTTCTTTGTCGCAGGAATATGCGGGTGGAATAACGTCAACGGCATTGACACCCAAATCATAATGCGCTTTGATCGCGTTTGCGATGTTTTTAATTTTCGGCTTTGCAGAATTGTAAAGCACTCTCATTTTGATAGCCATATTTATGTTCCTCCAAAAAAGATTTCAGTAAGTTACTGTATTTATTATAACACGGTTGCCGGAAAAATGCAATAAGAAAAGCCAAGTTTCTCCAATTTTTTTTGCGAATGAAAAGGGAAGAGTAGGGGATTTTTTTATTTTCCACTTCTCTATTATTTTTCTTTTCAACGATAAAGATAAAAACAGCACTTTAGAAATTTTATCAAACGAACCAAAAACTCAGAACACCGTGTGCGAATGAATACGTGAAGCATTGCACTCAGATGCGTGCTAGACTATGAAACTTGAATGAAACTAGATATAGAGATCTTGATTATTCTTTTAGGAGAGAAAAAGGGGTAGCACACCCCTTCGTGAAGAATAGAAGGAATAATACGGTGCATACTTTGATATAGCTCCAATTATACAAAATGCAAATTTTGTATAATTGAGGGGATGGAAAACGGAAAAAATCGGCGTTTTTCTTGAGCTTTTTTATGATTTTGGCACTTTTGGCTTCCAATGATGCATTTTGCGTATTCTCCGTTTCGATTGGTTGCTATTTATATTTTATCATAAACAAGCTAAAATTGTCAAGCGATGCATACCTTTTTAACCTATAGCATATACAAAAAGCAATACCACTGTATCTGTTGGTATTGCTTTTAATATTCTTGCAGGAGCTGTTCTAACAGTTCTACCTTTTCGCTGGCGAAGCGATAAGCGTTTTTGTAATCTTCGTTCTCGCGGCAGCAGATTTCCAAATCTTCAAGCACTGTGTAAAGCTCTATTTTGTTGAGTGGCATTGCGCTATCCTGTAGAAGCTGCTGTAAGGCCTTTTGCGCCTGTTTGTAATTCTTATTGACCATTAGCAGTTTGTTTTGCAAATGCGCCTTAAAGAAACCATATGTGCCCGATTGAGTCAATTCATCTATGAGTTGCTCGGCAACAGACGTATTCTCAGCATCCAATGCGTACAACGCATCTAAATACCGTGACAAAATAGAGTTGCTTTTTACGCTTAACACCTTTTCTTCGTCTAACAAATCAGAATACAACGTATGAGAGATCCGTTCCATAAAACGAAAATATACTCGAATTTCGGCTTCAATCGCGTCGGTCGAGTAAATTGTTTTTTCAGCATAGCTAAGTGCTTCATCAAAAAAACGGCATGAGGAACGCAATCTACCACTCCAAAACTCCTCCACGGCAATTTCCGTGTCGCAATTTGCAAGCAGTAAACTGATTTCATCATCCGGTTCAGGACAACCGGAGAGGCAAAGACTTCTACAGCTTTGCACATCTCCGGTTGTATAGGCTTTTTTGATGTTGGATAGGTTGCTCATTTTACGGTAGGCCATTTCGTCCCCTTGTTCGGCGAGCAAAAATCCCGCAGGAACGCCAAGACGGCCTGCTATGTAAACGATTGTAGAAAGCGAAGGATTGGCAGAACCATTTTCGATACAGCTCAACATATTTCTTGTGATGCGATCTCCGGCCAGGTCGGCTTGCGTCATAAGCTTGGAGATGCGCAACTCACGAATACGTTCGCCGATATTCATAAGGTTTGCCTGCTTCCCTATTTTCTAAAGATTATTCAGCAACAACAGTTGCTTTTTGTGCCTTCTTGTTGGCGATAGCAGCCTTAACCTTAGCAGCAGCGTTAGCGGGAGCCTGCTTAATCTTTTCTGCAACTGCCTTGCAGTTAGCAATGAAGGAATTTACGCGGCCGGGGAGAGTCTTGGAGTAAATGAACTCGTCCAACAGGTTGTAAAGTCTATCCATATTGTTGTCAACAGCACTGCTAACGGCATTGTCAACAACGCCGGTAATGCGCTCTGCAGTCTCAGTGTAAATGCCTTGCGCTGCGAGGTGAGCTTGCTCAACGCGAATTTGATATTCTCTTTCAGCTTTCTCTTCGATTGCCTTTGCCTTAGCGATAGCGGGAGCGAGAAGATTGGTGTAGTCGCCATCCATCTTCTTCATGAGCTTATCGTAAAGCTCGATCTTTTCTTCGATAGAAGAATCGGTACCAACGATCTTGGTCAATCTTGCTTCGAGTTCTTCGATCTTTTGCTCAGCATTTGCAAGAGCCATAGACTTTTCTTGAAGGCGTGCTTCCATACCTTTAGCGTACTCTTGTACTTCTACTTTGTCATAACCATTAATTTTGCTTTTGAATTGAACAGAAATCTCTGCCATTGTGAAACCCTCCACATCTTCTTATACATTTTATAGGAACGCATACGTCCCCTTTTATACATATATATAATAACATATTTTTTCTATCATTTCAACCTTTTTTTGAATATTTTTGAAATTTGGGCGATTTGCACAAATCGAATGTATTTGATTTATTTATATTGACTTATAAAAAATATGATTTCTTTGCTAAAAAGACTTGTTTTTTTGCAAGAAAGATGTTATAATAAATTAGTTTCACTTCCCAATTTTATGTGAATTATAAAACCGAATATGCCTGCATAGTTAAATGGATATAATAACCCCCTCCTAAGGGGTAGTTATGGGTTCGATT
>JAZSFM010000141.1:0-29551 GCA_045532215.1 Eubacteriales bacterium
CCGCTTGACGATGCCGAGACTTATGCGCTCATCTCGTCGGGCAAGACGAGTGGCATCTTCCAACTGGAGTCGGGTGGTATGCGACAGATGCTTTCCAATTTGCGCCCCGAGTCTCTTGATGATATTATCGCGGCTATCGCGCTTTACCGTCCTGGACCGATGGACTCCATTCCCACCTTTATCGAGTGCCGACACAACCCCGATAAGGTGACCTATGTTACCCCTGCGCTCGAACCCATTCTGCGCTCTACCTACGGTTGCGTAGTTTATCAAGAACAAGTTATGAGCATCTTCCGTGAGATTGGCGGATACACTTTTGGGCATGCGGATATTGTGCGCCGCGCAATGTCTAAAAAGAAAGCAGATGTCCTTCTTTCCGAACGCGAATGTTTTGTTGCAGGCGCCCGCGAAAGAGGCGTGGATGCCGCTGTTGCCGAGCAACTGTTCTCTGATATGGAGAGCTTTGCAAACTACGCATTCAACAAGTCGCACGCCGCGGCGTATGCCATTATTTCTTATCGAACGGCATATCTCAAATGCCACTATCCGCAGCAGTATATGGCGGCACTGCTCACAAGCGTGCTTGGCAGCCAAACCAAGGTTGCCGAATATATCTCCGAGTGCAATTCGCGCGGCATTCGCGTGCTTCCGCCCGACATCAACGAAAGCCGTATGACCTTCTCAACATCGGGCAAGGATATTCGTTTTGGACTTTTGGCGCTCAAAAACGTGGGCGTGCATTTTCTTGAACACATCCTTGCGGAACGTCGTCACGGAAAATTCACGTCTTTTGACGATTTCATCAGCCGTCTCCCGTCGGGAGAGCTCAACCGTCGAATGGTCGAAGCTCTCATCAAGGGCGGGGCATTCGATTGCCTTGGTAAGTATCGCAGTCAGCTGTTGGCTGTTCACGATGCTATGATCGAGCGCGCTCTGCAAAAAGGTAAAGACAACCTTGAGGGACAACTTGATATGTTCTCGATGCCGGGGCAGGTCAGCCATGAAGCACCTGCTGTCAAATATCCCGATATTCCCGAACTCAGCGTGCGCGAAAAACTGATGCTTGAAAAAGAAGCCGCGGGAATGTATTTCTCGGGTAGTCTCCTTGACGAATACAGCCGCCACATCGAAACTTTGCAATTCGATCCCATCTCGATGGCGGTTGGAGAAGACGCGGACCCCGTTGACCGCGCCGCTATGAAGACCGTGGGCATTATTACCTCGGTTACTGTTAAGGGTACCAAAAACGGCAAGCGTATGGCGTTCTTTACACTTGAGGACCGTACTGCTGAAATCGAATGTATCGTATTCCCAAACATTTTTGAAGAGCTTTCACCGTTACTCGTGCGCGACAATGCCGTGCTTGTGAGAGGAACGATCTCCCTGCGCGAGGAAGAGGACGCCAAGCTTTTGGTACAAACGGTTGACGAATTGGTGGAGAATAACAAGTTCGATCCCGCAACCGTAAAGCCCCTCGCACCCGTGCAAAAATCAACCACGTATGTGCAAAAAATATCTGTAAAAGAGGAAAAAACGCCTGTTTCCACACCCAACATCAAGGACGCGAAACGACTGTTCTTGCGCGTTCCCGATGCGCATTGCGAGGAATTTTTCAAGGCGCAAAATCTGCTTGAAATATTGGAAGGCGATTTTCCTGCGTTCTTCTTCTACGCCAACGAAAAGCGATACGAAACCACGCCGCTTGGCGTCAATCTCACGCCCTATCTGTTAGAGCAACTCTATGCGCTTCTTGGTAGTGAGAACGTCATTTTGAAATAAGGAGACCTATGATCAAATTCATTTTTTTAGACCTTGACGATACCATTCTCGATTTTCATCGCTCCGAAGCGGTGGCTCTGCGCAAAACTCTGCAATCACTCAATGTCGATCCAACCGATGAGGTGGTTGCACGTTACAGCGCAATCAACCGCGCGCACTGGCAAGCGCTTGAGCGCAAAGAACTGACCCGTGAGCAGGTACTCACGGGCAGATTCCGCCAACTGTTCCACGAAATTGGAATGAACGTCTCGCCGAGCGTGGCACAATCTCTTTATGAAAAAAACTTGAGTGAGAGCCACTTTTTCATCGATGGTGCACCGCGATTTTTGATGACGCTTTCTCAAAAGTATCCGCTCTATATCGCATCCAACGGTACCACTTTGGTGCAAACAAGCCGCATTGCAAGTTCCGGCATTGGGAGATATTTTAAGGGGATTTTTCTTTCGCAGCAGCTCGGTGCCGACAAACCGCAAATCGAGTTTTTCGAGCGTGCAACAGGGCAAATCGAGGGGTACGATCCTGCCGAATCGATTATTCTTGGGGATAGTCTAACATCCGATATTCAAGGCGGCATCAATGCGGGAATGCACACCTGTTGGTTCAATCCGCACAAGCGTGAGAGAGGGAATATTACACCCGAGTTTGAGATTGCAGACCTTGCCGAATTTGATGCCGTATTGCAAAAACTGAATGAAAAATAAGCAAAAATTATAAAATGCAACCGCTGGTTGACAAATTTCCAAGCAGAATTGCTTGTGCAACCGACTTGAATTTGCTATACTTTGGGTACAGATCAACCGAAAGGAGAAGTTTTACAATGTTATCTGAAAAAATCATCAATTTGAGAAAAAGCCGCGGATGGTCGCAAGAGGAACTTGCCGAGCGACTGGACGTTTCTCGCCAATCAGTATCCAAATGGGAGTCGGGCGTCTCTAACCCCGAACTCGATAAGATCGTGGCAATGAGCACGCTCTTTGGCGTCTCCACCGACTATTTATTAAAGGATGCTTCCCATACCGAAGCCGAGTCCTTGGGCGCATCTGCTGACACCGACGCGGATGTGGAAGAGGTAGAGGAGATCATCGAAGAAGAACCGCTCCCCACGCGCGAGGTAAGCGCTGCCGAGGCGGACGAATATCTAACGGCTGTCAAAAAAGCAGGCCCTCGCATCGCCCTTGGCGTGCTTTTGTGTATCCTTTCTCCCGTTACCCTGATCCTGCTTGGTGGATTTGCCGACATGGGCATGCTGATGGGCGAGAACGTTGCCGCCGCGTGCGGATTTTTGATGCTGTTTGTTTTTGTTGGTGCGGCTATCGCCATTTTCATTCCTACAGGAATGTCGCTTTCCAAATACGAATATTTGGAAAAGAACACCATCCTTCTCCCCGAGTCGCTTGAGAGAACCTTGCGCGAGGAGTACGAAACAAACAACAAGAAAGAGCTTTTACGCATCACTGCGGGTATTCTGCTTTGCATTTTTGGCGCGTTGCAGCTCATTCTTGCAGGATGTTTGTTCCCTGAGCATACAACCCTTTTGGTTGCAAGTGTTGGATTGCTGTTTGTGTTTGCTGCCATTGGCGTTTACACCATTGTGCGCACTTGCTTTTTGCGCGGTGCATATCAAAAGCTCTTGCAGTTGGAAGACTATACCGAAAGACATAAGGAGAGTGCCGCACGCTTTGAACTGATCGGCGACGTTTATTGGATGATTGTGTTGGCACTTTACCTTGGCGTCAGCTTCCTGACACATCGCTGGGATATTACTTGGATCATTTGGCCCATTGGCGGTGTCCTTTCGAGCGCTGCAGGTATGCTGCTTGGCAAGAAAAGAAAAATCAAAATTATAAAAGTTTCCGCCAAGAAAAATCAAAAATAAAAATAGAAAAAGACGCTCACCGCGGTGAGCGTCTTTCTGCATTCTTATCATCCTTTTGCAAAAGGGAAACAACTTTCTTAGCAAGCAGGGTCTTGGTGGCGCCTGCGAGCTCGCGGCAGCCAAAGCAAGCCGAGCGGCTTGCGTCGACTGTCTATTCGTACACGAGCGAATTTATTTAGATAATTTTTGTGCAAAAGTTCTTGAAAGGGGTGTTGGGGAAACTTCTTTCAAGAAGTTTTCCCCACAAATCCTATTTCTCAATAATCCCACCGCCAATGACGGTGTCGCCATCGTAGAGGACGAGGGACTGTCCCGATGTGACGGCGCGTTGGGGAGTATCGAAGCGGACGGTAAGTGTATCGGTGTCGGTTTGCTCCACGGTGCAGGGATCAGGTTGTGCAGAGTAGCGAATTTTTGCCTCGGCACGAATGGGAGCGGTCAATTTATCTGTGGCGATGAGATTGATCTCGTGTGCGACCAACGTATCCTTGAATAAGTCCTCATTTTTGCCAAGTGTAACTGTGTTTTTTCTCATATCTTTGGCGCAAACGTAGGCAGGGGCACCGAGTGCAATGCCAAGCCCTTTGCGTTGCCCAACTGTGTAACGAATAGCGCCTTTGTGGTGTCCGAGTACGTTTCCGTCAAGGTCGATAAAGTTGCCCGATTTGGGCGTTTTTTGCGTGACGTGTTCAATAAATGCGGCATAATCGCCATCAGGAATAAAGCAAATGTCTTGGCTGTCCTTGCGATGTGCATTGCAAAGTCCGTGCGCTTCGGCAATTTCGCGCACTTCTGCTTTGGTCAGTTCTCCAAGAGGAAGAAGCGTGCGTGAAAGTTGTTCCTGCGAAAGCTGCCACAGTACATAAGTTTGGTCTTTTGATTTATCTGTGGCACAGGTCAAAAGACTTCTGCCGTTGGCATCCTTGACGATGCGAGCGTAGTGTCCTGTGGCGATTTTATCACAGTTTTGCGCGATAGCAAGGTCAGCAAGTTTGCCAAACTTCATGGTTTTGTTGCATTGCACGCAAGGGTTCGGCGTGCCGCCATTCTCATAGGTGCGAATGAAATAGTCAATGACCTCGCGGCGGAATTCACCCGAAAAATCGTGAACAGAGAAGGGGAACCCGAGTGTCTCTGCCACACGTGCGGCATCTGCCTCGGCATTTTTGTCGGCGCAGGGAGCATTGGAAAGAATGTCGGTAGGGGAGAAGAGTCGCATCATCACGCCGCGGCAATCATAGCCCGCATCGCGCAACAAAAGTCCGCAAACACTGCTATCCACACCGCCGCTCATGGCGACCAATACGGTTTTGTCGTTCATATTATTCCTCCCAACTAAACTGTGTCAATTCACCCGCAATTTTCAGATCTTCAAAGTTGCCCTGACGCAAAATCTCATAAACGGCAATCGCTACCGAGTTGGAAAGGTTGAGCGAGCGAAGTCCCGCGCGCATCGGCAGACGCACACAACGGTCGGGATTATTGTGGAGCAATTCCTCGGGCAGTCCCTTTGTCTCCTTGCCAAACATAATATAAACAGGGTTCGGGTATTCGATTTCGGTGTAGAGATGCTGTGCCTTGGTGCTGAAGTAATAGACCTCTGCCTCGGGATTTTTGGCATAAAAATCGTCGAGCCCGTCGTAGTAGGTGATGTCGAGCTGATGCCAATAGTCAAGCCCCGCGCGCTTGAGCTTGCGGTCATCAATCGCAAAGCCCAAGGGGCGAATGAGGTGCAGAGCCGCGCCTGTTGCCGCGCAGGTGCGCGCAATATTGCCCGTATTTTGTGGAATTTCGGGCTCGTGGAGTACAATGTTGATTTTGGCCATAATAGAACCTTTCGTGGTTTCTTTTTCTACATCATAGCATATTTTTTCTTGATGTGCAAGCGATTTCTTCAAAATTTACAATATCATAATATATTTTCTTGTTAAAATGTTGTATAATAAATCTAACTGTATTTTACACCCGCGTGTCGCGCGCGTAAGGCGCGACAGGAAAGGACACTCAATTATGTCACTTGTTACCAAGATCTTTGGCACTTACAGCCAACGACAACTCAAAAAACTCAAGGTCATTGCCGACCAAGTAGATGCTCTTGCCGACAAGTATCGCGCAATGAGCAATGCCGAACTCCAGGCAATGACGCCCAAATTCCGTGAACGTCTTGCCGCAGGTGAGACCCTTGATGATATTCTGCCCGAGGCATTTGCCGCTATTCGAGAGGCAGACGAGCGCGTGCTTGGCAAACGCCCCTTCCGCGTGCAGGTGCTGGGCGGTATCGTGCTTCATCAGGGACGCATTGCCGAAATGAAAACCGGTGAAGGTAAAACGCTTGTTGCAACGCTCCCCGCATATCTCAATGCGCTGCAGGGTCGTGGCGTTCATATCGTCACGGTCAACGACTACCTTGCTCGCGTGGGTGCCGACGAAATGGGACGTGTTTACGAGTTTATGGGCATGACTACGGGACTTGTCGTTCACGACCAAAGTCCCCAAGAAAAGAAAGCCGCCTACGCCGCAGATATTACTTATGGCACGAACAACGAATTCGGTTTTGACTATCTGCGTGACAATATGGTTATTTACAAGCATCAAATGGTTCAGCGCGGCCACGATTTTGCCATTGTGGACGAGGTGGACTCTATCCTTGTGGACGAAGCAAGAACACCGCTTATCATTTCGGGTATGGGTGAGACCGCTACCGACCTCTACGAACGCGCTGACCGTTTGGTTCGCACCATGCGCAAGCACGTTGTTAAAGAGTTGGATGCGAAAGAAGACCAAGATACCATTGATGCCGACTACATCGTTCACGAAAAGGCAAACAATGCCGTCTTGACCGCGCAGGGTGCGAAAAAGGCAGAGGAATTCTTTGGCGTTGAAAACTTCAACGATGCCGAGAACGCAACGCTTTCTCACCACGTTCAACAAGCCATCAGAGCACACGGTTGTATGCACCGCGACGTTGACTACGTTGTGAACGAGCACGGTGTTATGATCGTTGATACCTTTACCGGACGCCTAATGCCCGGCCGTCGCTATTCCGACGGTTTGCACCAAGCGATTGAAGCAAAAGAAGGTGTTAAAATTGAAAAAGAGAATAAGACGCTTGCAACCATCACCTTCCAAAACTATTTCCGTATGTACCGCAAGCTTTCGGGTATGACGGGTACGGCTTTGACCGAGGAGAATGAATTCCGCGAAATTTACTCTCTTGATGTCGTAGAGATCCCTACCAATATGCCGATGATTCGTGTCGATCACAACGATGCCGTTTACCGCACCATCGAAGGCAAGTATCAGGCAATCGTTCAGCAGGTACGCGCCTGCCACGAAAAGGGACAGCCCGTGCTGGTTGGTACGGTATCCATCGATAAATCCGAGGAACTCTCTCTGCGTCTCAAGCGTGCGGGAATTCCGCACACCGTGCTCAATGCAAAGTATCACGAGCGTGAGGCACAAATCGTAGCACAGGCGGGCAAAGAGGGCGCCGTCACCATCTCCACCAATATGGCAGGACGTGGTACCGACATCCTGCTTGGCGGTAACCCCGAGTTTATGGCAAAGGCAGATATGCGAGGGATGGAAATCCCCGAGCACGCCATTGCCGCTTGCGCGGGCTTTACTGACGTTGACGATGAAGAAATTATGGAAGCCAGACGCATCTATCGCTCTCTGGTTGAAAAATACAAAAAAGAAATCGAACCCGAAGCCGAGCGCGTGCGTGCGGCAGGCGGATTGTTCATTCTTGGTACCGAGCGTCACGAGAGCCGCCGTATCGATAACCAGCTGCGCGGTCGTTCGGGACGTCAAGGAGACCCGGGTGAATCTCGCTTCTTCCTCTCTATGCAGGATGACCTGATGCGTCTGTTCGGCACCGACCGCATTCAGGGGATAGTAGGGGCCCTCAATATGCCCGAGGATATGCCCATTGATGCAAAAATTCTTTCGGGTGCGATTGAGAATGCGCAAAAGAGAATTGAAGACAATAACTTCAAACGCCGCAAATACGTGCTTGCGTATGACGACGTTATGAATCAACAAAGAACCATTATCTACAAGCAACGTGCAGACGTTCTCAACGGAGAGGATATTTCCGAGACCATTCGCAAAATGCTCACGGGAGCCGTTTCTGCCGCTGTTGCCACCTATCTTCCCGGTGACGAGCGCGAGGATTGGGATTTTGACGGCTTGCGTGCCCATTATCTCGGTATGCTGACAAGCGAAGAAGATTATCGCTTTGACGAGGATCAGCTCCGTCACGTAACCCGTGAGGATATCGAAGAAGAGCTTTCTCAAAAAGCACTCAACCGCTATGCAGAAAAAGAAGAACTGTTCGGCTCCGAGACCTTCCGTGAGGTTGAGCGTGCCATTCTTTTGCGCAACGTTGACACGGCATGGATGGAGCACATCGATACGATGGATGACCTCAAGGGCACTGTGGGACTGCAATCCTACGCACAGCGCGATCCCATCAACGAGTACCGTATTCAGGGTGCGGATATGTTCGATGCAATGGTTGAGGACATTCGCCAAGGCACGGCACGTGCCATTTTGTCGGTCGTGCCGCAACCCAAGCCCATTGAACGCGTGCAGGTAGCCAACCCCATCACCGCAGGTCTTGCAGGCGGACAAAAGCAGAAAAAGATTGTCATCAAAAAAGCATCGGGACAAACGATTGTCAAAGCCGCCAACAGTGTTGGGCGCAACGATCCTTGCCCCTGCGGCAGCGGCAAAAAGTATAAGAACTGTTGCTTGCGTACGCAAGGCAACGAATAAGCGAGGAACGTATGGGATTCGGTTATTTGCTTTTGGGGTATTTGATCACCTATGTCATCTATATCACGGCATCTTCCATCGGCATTGGCTCGTTGGCACTGCTCGGTGGTTCTGCCTTGATGTTTTTTGGATTGCGTGGTCTTTGCCGTTTCAATCTTTCGTTTATCCCTGCCAAGTGGCTCACACTCCCCACGTTCGCATTGGGACTTTGCAGCTTGTGGCAGGATGTCATCGGTTGGTTTGGGTGGGAGAGCACTGCTACGAACCTCCTTATCACCGTAATTGCGTGGGCAAGCTTTGCCACCACGCTGTTGTTCCATTTTGCAATGCTTTATGCCATTCGTGTACTGGCTTTGGAGGTGGAACTCAAAAAACTCGCCTCACACGCAATGTATAACACGATGGGCGTGGGCATTTGGGGAGCGCTGTTCCTCCTTTGCAATATGCCATCCATTGGCGAGGCGGTTTTGCCGTATTTGAGCTTTTCAATGGGATTGTTCAATTTGCTCTATCTCATTTCCGACGTCGTACTCCTTTTGCGTTGTTCCAAGAACATTTGCGCCGAGGGAGACGAGGAGGTTGCCCCCAAGCCCTCTCGCTTTGCGTGGATCAACCGCATCGGCGACTCCTATAATCAAACGATAGACAAGCTCAAGCAAAACTCCTATGCAGACGGCGATGCTCTTAGGCGTCGGCACATGGAAAAGAAACAACAAAAAAGCGACAAAAAGAAACAACGCAAAAAAAAGAAGTAACTTTATAATAGTGGGAAAGGAGGTACGCAATGAAGCAAGGAGAAAAAGCAAAACTCGGTCTGGGTTGGCTCATTCCGGGGGCAATTATGCTTGCTAACCCCGTAGTTGCATTTTATGACATTCTGCCCGATTGCATAGGGTATTTGTTCTTATGCATCTCTCTGTTTCGTCTTGCCGACCTCAATTCTTCGATTGCCGATGCGCTCAAACGCTTTCGCACCTTAATATGGGTCAGCGCGGGCGGACTCCTGATGCAGTATTACATCTACAATGTTCTTTCAAAAGTTCCCAAAATCAATCCTTATGAAATTCCCACAACCATTCTTCTTTGTGCTTTTGTAATGGCTGTGCCGCAAATCTATTTTGCGGTTCCGGCTTGGCGCGATTTGTTCCGGGGCTTTTGGGAGCTTGCCGAGCGACATAACGGACAAGCCGTGTTCCATTACGGCAAGCGAAACAGCAACCTTTGCGAACGAATGCACCGCGCATCGGGTGTGTTTGTGGTACTTTCTACGTTGCTTTCGGTTTTGCCCGAACTTTCGGTCTTGACGACCTTTGAATACGAAATGGAAAAACTGCCGTTTGACTGGTACCAATTCGTTTGGCTTTTCCGCGTAAGTGCTGCAATGGTGCTCACAATCCTCTTTTTGGTGTGGATCATTCGCCTTGTTCGCTTCATCCTTTTGTTCTCAAAAGACACGCCGATGATGGACTCCATCATCGCGCGTTACGAAAGAGACATTTTACCCGAGAGTGATATGCTCAGTATGCGCCGCTTACGTTTTGGCATTGTTTTTCTTGTCATAGGTGCGGTACTCACGCTCAATATTTGCATCGAAGAGGAAATTCTTCTTCCGAGTTTGCTATGTGCCATTTTCACCGCTATCGGTGTTCTCATTTTTGGAAACGATTTGCAAAAGCGTAAGCCCTTTTTCCTCTCGTGCGGTGCTCTCGGTATTTTGAGCATCGGCGAGCTTGTCCTCAACAATTACTACACCCAATATTACTCCTACGAGGCGTCGAGTTGGAATCCCGATGCGTACAACCTCTTTTTGGGCTTGCGTGCCTTGCAAGTGGCACAGGCATTTTTGGCGGCAGGTGTGTTCTGGTTGCTGTTGGATCTTTTCTCCAACTTTATCAAGGAACGCGTTTTCGAGCATTACGAAGGGGCGAACGCACAAGAACTTTCCGCACGTGCCACCGAGAGATTGCATAAATCGTTTTCAAAATACATCGTTGTTTGCAAAATTTTGTTTTTTGCGTCAGCCGTTTCCATTGCCCTCGAATCAATTTTCCAAATAGACCATCCTTGGCTTTGGTGGATCAGTGTTCCAATGGTGATCGCATCCGCTATTACGTTTGCAACTTTCCTCTATGCACTGCTCGATCATTTGGTATGGCAATCCAACAGCAAAAATACGCATAAAACAAATTGATATGGGGCATAATGAGTACGTAATTCCAAATTACAAAAAAGGAGTGCTCATTATGCAAAACCAAAACAACAACCAAAACAGAAATCAGAACAACCAGTACAATCAGAACAACAATCAGAACAACAACCAAAACAAGAACCAAAACAATCAAAACAACAATCAAAACAGACAGAATAATAACAATCAATACGAGCAAAAGAAGAACTAACAAAGCAACACGCCCGTGCGACAATGCACGGGCGTGTGTCATTTATTTTGCGGTTTTTGCAGTGTTCTTTTTCTCTACTGCGCTCTCATATAGAATCTCGGTTGCAAATGCCAATTTGGTGATGACGTTCTGCTTAGTCGGGTAGCAGTAGAAGGAATCATTATCCACCGAGATTTCAAAACAGTCATAGGGTTTTACATAGACCCAATCGTACTCGATGTGGAGACTGTTATTTTGAATGGGCAGGCGTTGCAGGTAGTATTTTTCACCGCGGAACTCGCCTGTCAGCACAAAACCATTCTCCTCGTCGTGGGTAACGTGTGCTGGACCGATGTGGTCGAACTTCCAGCAACGGGGTTGCGTATAGACGTCGACATCATCCGCGAAGGAGTATTCTCCACGCTCGATCTCGCCCTTGACTTGCTCACGCTCCCACAAGAACCAATCGGGAACGTGTGAGAATTCGGTCTTACCCTCGGTGGCCCTCAATTCACCATTCTCGCAAAGCTCCCACTTCTTGCCGCAGGAAGTGCAAAAGATGTGCGTGCCTTCGCTTGCCATGGTTTCCTTTTTGCAATGCGGGCATTGATACAAAATCTTGTGCAACCCTTCCGCACGGTAGGGCTCGGTGATGAGGATGTTGTTTTCCTTTTGATATTGATACTCGTCATATTGGAGTGCTTTTTTGATGTGTTCGTTGATCTCCGCTACGCTCATTTTTTCAATTTGCTCGGGTGTGAGTGAGAGAGTGGCTACCGTGTGGAGCGGAACCTTGCGCTTTTTGCGGAAGTTCCAAAAAGGGGAGTGCAAGTGGTTGCCATGATGCACGATTGTGACTACGGGAACCTTTGCGCGCTTGACGAGTGAGCCCATCGAATCGGGCATATAGGAGGTAATGCCGCAAGGGGAGTAACGTGCCTCGGGATACATACAAAGTACGTCCCCTCGCTTGAGAACGTGATAGATAGACTTGATAAGTGCCAAATCTGTGATGTACTTGCGCGTACCAATGGCACCGATCAGTTCCATCAGCCACGGGCGGCGGTAAAAGCCGTCAAGAGCGACTACGTTGTTCACTCTGTGAGGAGTGGTAATGAGAGCGGTCAGCTCAAAATCAATAAAGAACTGATGGGCGGAAAGGATCATATAAGGGGGCTTCAGTCCATCCATACCAACCTTTTCAATTTTATATTTCTTTCCAATGAGCATCATTTTGGAAAGAAACCAAATGAGCCAAACAATAAACATCGGTTGGCGAATGGGGCGTTTTGCGTAATTGTAACGCTTTTTGTTTTTGTAGTTGACCTCGATATTGCCGTTTTGCATTATAAAACCCTCCGCGGTTTGTCGAATTTTGCAGTCACTTGCACATTATATCACAATATGTAGAAAAAATCAAGTATTTTTTTCAAGGCGCCAAAAAATGGATTGCAATTTGCGCCGTTTGGTGCTATAATAAGGAAAGAAAATGAAAGGGGAGAGCAATATGATTGTTTTATACATCCTTTTGGCGGCACTTGCCATTGTGCTTGCCACATCGCTTGTTTGCTTTTTGAAAATTTTTTACAGTCCCCGCAAAAAGTGGCCCGAATATCCCGTGCCTGCAGGAGAGATTTATGAACCGCACCACGAAAAAATGATTGAATGGATCAAGCTCGCGCGCACGCTTCCGCACACCGAGGTCAGCATTCGCTCTTTTGACGGGCTCAAACTCTCGGGAACGTATTACGAATTTGAAAAAGGCGCTCCCATCGATATTTTGTTCCACGGCTATCACGGCTCTGCCGAGCAGGATCTCTCGGGCGGTGTTTACCGTTGTCAAAAGCTCGGTCACAACGTCCTCATCGTCGACCACCGTGCCGCAGGCAAGAGTGAGGGACGCGTTGTTACCTTTGGCATCAACGAAAGCCGTGACGCCGCCGCGTGGGTGCGATTTGTGGTGGAAAATATCGATCCCAATGCAAAAATTCTGCTCGGCGGTATCTCAATGGGCGCGGCAACCGTTATGATGGCATCGTCTATGGATCTCCCCCAAAATGTGGTGGGAACGGTTGCTGATTGCGGCTATACTTCTGCAAAAGAGATCATCAAAAAGGTTATTCGCGATATGCACCTGCCCGATAATCTCCTCTATCCCTTCGTGCGCCTTGGCGCACGTATCTTTGGCGGATTTGATCCCGATGCAAATTCGCCTATCACGTCTATGCCAAACTGCCGCTTGCCCGTCATCTTTTTCCACGGTGACACCGACGCTTTTGTTCCGCAGAGTATGAGCGAAGAAAACTTTGCCGCCTGTGCCGCTCCCAAGCACCTCGTCATCACCCCGGGTGCAGGTCACGGACTTTGTTTTCCTGTTGATGTGGATACATACGTAAAAGAAATCTCCGATTTCTTCGAACCGTTTTTGAAATAATAACACAAAAAGCAGTCGTTTGCAACGACTGCTTCTTTTTATGTAAAGCAACTCTCTTAACGGGCAGGGTCTTGGAGGTGCCTGACCGTTGGCGGTAGCAAAAGCGAGCGTTTCGCTCGCGTCGACCGTCTATCCGTATCTACCGGGTTATATTTATATATTTTTTGTTAGAGCGTTTTTTGAAGGGGTGTGGGGGAACTTTTTGCAAAAAGTTCCCCCACGAAAAAACTTATCTTATTCAGTTCTGAGTGCCTCAACGGGATTGCGTTTTGCGGCAAAGCCGGAGGGGAAGATACCTGCGATGAGGGTAAGGCACATACTGATGCCCACGAGGACGAGTGCAGCTACGGGGGGCAGAACAGCTTTGAGGTTGGCAATGCCTGTTAACTTGAAGAGAATGATATTGATAACAATATTCAATCCAAGGGTGATACCGATGCCGAGTGCACCTGCAACAAAGCCGACGATGAGCGTCTCCGCATTGAATACGCGGCGAATGTCGCGCTTGGAAGCGCCGATTGCACGCAGAATACCGATTTCCTTGGTTCTCTCAAGAACCGAGATATAGGTGATGATACCAATCATAATAGAGGATACTACCAACGAGATTGCGACGAATGCGATCAGCACGTAGGTGATAGCGTCCACAATGGTGGTAACCGAGGACATCAAAAGGGCGACGTAGTCGGTGTACTTGATTTGCTGAGGTTCTTCAACTGTCTTGTTGTATTCTGTGATAAGGTCAGCAACAAGATCCTTGTTCTCAAAGGTGTCACAGTAGAGGTTGATTGCGCTGGGAGAATCGAGACTTACGTTACCCAAGAGAGCCAGGTTCTTTTCGTAGGTGGAGTTGGAGAACGGGTAGAGGTACTCGTCATAAAGAGAGGCAAATCCCTTATCGTCAAGGTTTTCCATTGCTTGACCTGCCATAACCATCTTTTCCTCGTCTGTTTTGCCAATCAATTCCTGTTGCTTTGCTTGAGCGTACTGTTGTGTAAATACCTTTTTAAAAGGATCATACAACGAGTAGCGCAGTGTATCATCATCCATACCGGATTCTTGAATAGCTTCCAAAGCTTCCTCAAAGGTCATACCGGGTGTTTGTTGAGCCAGTGCCGCAGCAGCAAAGTTTTGAATGCTACCTGCCATCATAATTTGTGCATCGAGTGCTTGTTTGATTTGTGCTTCGCTGGGGGTGGAGATCAGTGCTGTGATGAGTGCCATCTTGGTAATTTCATCTATAGCATCACTATCATTACTATCACTATCCAATACTTTAATAATGGCATCCCTCTTATCGGCATCTGTCAAATCAACGGCATCTGCAGGTTTGAAGGGTTTGCCCGTAAAAATATCGGTACCCTTATTGGCCTCTTGCTTTTGCGCTTGAATCAATTCTGAGGTTGCCGTTTTTTCAATCGCATATTCGGTCAACTTAGAGGTGTAAGCAATAGTGCCGCTCAAAATAGAGGACGAAGTGTTCTCGCCTGGGCGGATAATACCCGAAATTTTCAGGTCGATGCCATGTTTTTCGCTGTCATAGAGGAAGGAAAGTCCCGAGTCGTTTTTGCTGACGTCGATATACGTGCCATCAAGCTGTTTTTGATAACACTCGGATTGCAAGAAGAGACGGAATTTCATATCACAAAGTTCTTCATAACTCCAACTCTTTGCCTGGGAGGTATCTAAAATAATGTTATTATTGGCATCCACAATCGCTTTTAGGATTTCTTCTTCGGTACGCAGACCGAGGGCGTAGAGTGCGAGATCACTGATTTCGTTTTGCTTGTTGACTACCAAAACAACTTCATTGTATTCATCGGGCCAATCGCCGTAGATTACCTCGTATTCATCCTTGATAAGCGAGTTAATGGTGACGGCATTGTCATCCCCGTTCTCGTCAAGTGAGGGCAACATTTCCTGCCATACGTTAAAGGTGCCTGTCATAGCAGAGCTCATACCGCCCATATCCATCATTGAGCCGGCAGCACTATCTTCTATGGAACCACCGGAAAGAGCGTTGATGAGCTCCATAGCATCTGATTTAATGACTTTCCCGCTGGCGTCTTTGGTAAGGACGCTCCAGTTAAAGTCGTATTGATATTGAATAGCGGTGAGATATTCTTTGAACGCTTCGTTCGATTCGAGATGTGCCTTAAAGGATATGAGGTCATTCTTGTTGGTGTCGGCAGTGGTGAAAGAGTTCATCAAATCCACCATAATGGTGCTCTCATAAATTTTATCCAATGGGCGATTTTTTTCTTTTTCTTCACTGTTTTGCATCATTGTGGTGATAAGTGAGGAAAGGTCTTTCGACTCCGCTAACAACTGAATGGGGTAACTTGCCAGCGTATCTCTTTGCACGGCGTTGATATAGTTGTTAACGCCTGTGGAAACCGACAGAATCAGCGCAATACCGATGATGCCGATAGAGCCCGCAAAGGAGACCATAAAAGTACGCGCTTTTTTGGTCATCAAGTTGTTGAGCGAGAGTGATAGCGCAGTGAAGAAAGACATCGACTTCTTTCGTCTTCCCATACGGGGAGAGTAAATTCCCGTACCGCCAAGTTTGTACTTTTCAACGTCATGAACGTTGATAGAGAAGGGGTTACGGCGCTTTTTCTTCCTCGTGCCGTCCGCATTAAGACCGGAGTTTTCAAAGCTACCAATACCCCAACAAGGGTTGGTGTCGTTAACAATGCGACCGTCTACCATAGAAATGATGCGGCTGGAGTACTCTTTCGCCAACTCGGGGTTGTGCGTTACCATAATGATGAGCTTACGGCGAGAAATCTTTTTCAAGATCTCCATAATCTGCACACTGGTAGCGGTATCCAAAGCACCCGTCGGCTCGTCGGCAAGAATGATGTCGGGGTTGTTGACAAGTGCGCGCGCAATGGCAACACGTTGCATCTGACCGCCGGACAGCTGCGAGGGCTTTTTGTTGACGTGTGCCGCAAGTCCTACGTCGCGCAAAGCGCGAATCGCACGAGATTTGCGCTCTGCGGGAGAAATGCCCGAGAGCGTGAGTGCCAATTCTACGTTAGCCAGCACCGTTTGGTGTGGGATGAGGTTGTAGCTTTGGAATACAAAGCCAATAGAGTGGTTACGGTAGGAATCCCAATCGGCATCGGTGTATTCCTTGGTGGAGACACCGCGAATAATCAGGTTACCGCTCGTGTATTGGTCAAGACCGCCGATGATGTTGAGCAAGGTAGTCTTTCCGCAACCCGAGGGGCCCAAAATAGAAACAAATTCGTTTTTGCGGAACTGCAAATTAATGCTGTTCAGCGCACGAACTTTGGTGTCACCTGTTTGGTAATCCTTTACGATTCTTCTTAGTTCCAGCAATGGTATTGCCTCCTAGTCATTATGATTACTTTTATTATATCACCCATTTATAAATGGACTGTGAACAAAAATGAGGGAGTCGCGTGTTTTTTGTGATTTTTTTTAGAAAATCACATCAAATAAGCATCAATCCTCTGTCGTTCCGTTGGTAAACTGGCTGTTATAGAGGTGATGATAAAAACCTCCCGCTGCCAAAAGCTCTTCGTGTGTGCCTTGTTCCACGATCTTTCCGCTCTTCATCACAAGAATGCGGTCGGCACTCTCAATGGTAGAGAGGCGGTGTGCTACGATAAAGGACGTGCGACCTTTCATCATTTCGGCAAATGCACCTTGAATTTTGAGTTCCATACGGGTATCAATGGAGGAGGTCGCCTCGTCGAGGATGAGCATCGGGGGCAGTACCAGCATCACGCGAGCGATGCAAAGGAGTTGCTTTTGTCCTTGTGAGAGCGAGCCGCCGTTTTCCCCGAGAACAGTATCGTAACCCTTGGGCAAACGTTTGATAAAGGAATGAGCGTGTGCTGCCTTTGCAGCGGCAATCATTTCTTCTTCGGTGGCATCGGGACGACCCATGCAAATGTTCTCGCGCACAGTCGCGGCGCGCAGCCACGTATCCTGCAAGACCATTCCCCAAGATGCTCGCAACGATTTTCGAGTAATGTTGCGAATATCTTTGCCGTCCACTGCAATACTGCCCTCGTTCACGTCATAAAAACGCATCAAAAGGTTGATGAGTGTTGTTTTTCCGCACCCCGTAGGGCCGACAATCGCAATGCGTTGTCCGGGTGTGACTGTGAGATTCAAATCGCGAATCAAGTCTTGCTCGGGGGTGTAGGAAAAAGCAACGTTCGAGAGCTCTACGTTTCCGTCGGCTTCTTCGATGATGTGTGCATCGGGGGCGTCGGGGATGAGCTCGGGCTCATCGAGAATTTCAAAGACGCGAGCGGCGCAGGCGAGTGCATTTTGGAGTTCGGTCAAAACACCGGAAATCTCGTTAAAGGGCTTGGTGTATTGGTTTGCATAGTTGAGGAACACAGAGAGCGTACCAACCGAGAGCGTAGAGCCGGGCGCGATACAAATGAGCGCACCGACAAGAGCCACGCCCGCATAAACGAGGTTGTTTACAAAGCGCGTAGAGGGGTTGGTGGTAGAGGAGAAGAAGGTCGCACGCAGTGCGCACTTTCCAAGGCGGGTGTTGACTTCGTCAAACTCTGATTGGATTTCATCTTCTCGTCCGTAAGCCAAAACCACTTTGTGGTTGCCTACGTATTCGTCAATCAGGGTTGTTTGCTCGGCGCGTGTCTCGGATTGCAAACGGAACATCGAATAGGTCTTTTTGGCAATGAATGCCGCAACAAACAGCGAGAGCGGTGTGATGAAAATCACCACAAGTGCAATTTGCCAACGCAAGGTCAGCATAATCACAAGCGTTCCGAGAATGGTCAAAATGCCCGTAAAGAACTGTGCAAAGCCGAGGAGAAGTCCGTCTGTGAATTGGTCAACGTCGGTGATGATACGGCTGAGCACGTCTCCCGTGGGATGAGAGTCAATGTAGGAGAGGGGAAGCCGTTGCAGTTTTTCAAATGCCTCGCGGCGGAGTCGGCGCACCATTCCGTAGGTGATGCGGTTGTTGATGACGTTCATGAGCCATTGGAACAGAGCCGAGAGCAACGTGCAACCGCCAATGGCAACACATGCGTGCCAAACGCCACTCCAATTCACATTATTTTTGCCTATAATGCAGTCGATGGCTTGTCCTGTCAAAAGGGGAATGTAGAGGGAAAGTGCTACAACGGCAGCGGCAAGGAGCAGGGATGCGGCAAGCGCTAAACGATAGTGTTTGAGTCCCGCAAACACGCGAGCGAGAGCACGGCGGTCAAAAGAGAGCTTTTTCATTCTGCGTCACCCCCTTTTTTGAACTGCGACTCGTGAATTTCACGATATACCTCGCAACGGGCAAGCAACTCATCGTGTCTGCCTTGGTCGATGAGGCGACCGTCTTCCATAACCAAAATCAAATCAGCGTGGCGAATGGAGGAGGTGCGTTGAGAAATAATAAAGACGGTGGGGAAGCCCGGGAGCGTATGCAAGGCGGTGCGCAGAGCGGCATCGGTTGCATAGTCGAGGGCGGAGGAACTGTCATCCAAAATGAGAATTTCGGTGCCTCTGATGAGCGCGCGAGCAATGGTCAGGCGCTGACGCTGACCGCCCGAAAAGTTCTTGCCTCCTGCGCTTACGGGCTCGTCAAGACCGTTTTTTTGCAGAATGAATTCTTTGGCTTGTGCACGCTCAAGGGCTTGCCACATTTCATCCTCGGTGGCATCTGCCTTGCCCCAAGCAAGGTTGGAGCGTACCGTGCCCGAGAAAAGGACTGCTTTTTGCGGAACGATAGCGATGCTATCACGCAGTGCGTCAACATCGAGGGACTTGACGTCGCGTCCGTTTACGAACACACGACCTTTGGTCGCTTCATAAAAGCGAGGAATGAGATTGACAAGCGATGTTTTACCCGAACCCGTTGAACCGATAATACCAACGGTCGCCCCGCGAGGAGCGGCAAAACTGACTCCGGAAAGTGTTTCTTCGGCATCCCCCGCATAGGTTAAGGAAACGTCCTCAAAACGAACTGCATCGTCAGCGTTACCGTAAGTTTTGACATCATCAAGCGTTTCCATTCCAACGGGCGTATCAAAAATTGCCTGTACGCGGTCGGCGGAGGCGAGCGCTTTGGTTACGGTGAATACCGTCATTGCAAACTTGACAAGTTCCACTAAAATTTGCGCCATATAATTCGTCAGGGCAACAACGTCACCTTGCGACATATCGCCAATTTCAACCAACTTTGCACCCGACGCCAAAAGAACAATCACACCTGCATTGACAACAACAAGGGTGAGCGGATTCATCAAAGCAGAGATGCGACCGGCAAAGTTTTGCACACGGTTGTGTTCTTCGTTTGCGGCAGAGAAGCGAGCAATTTCGTCATGCTCTTTTTGGAAAGCACGAAGCACGCGAACTCCCAAAAGGTTTTCGCGAACAACGCCTGTTACGCGGTCAAGGTTCTTTTGCACCTTTTTGTAGAGCGGGTTGGTTTTGAGCATAATCGAAAAGACGATAACTGCCAGAACGGGAATGATAACAGCAAATATCCAAGCCCCTTTTGCATCCACAGCAAATGCCATGGCTGCGGCACCCAACACAATGATGGGAGAGCGCAAAAGCAGACGGAGGGTAAAGTTTACCGCGGATTGCACTTGATTGACATCGCCCGTCAGGCGAGTGATGAGTGTGGAAGTTCCCACACTGTCGGTTTGTGCGTAAGAAAATTTTTGAATGTGCGCAAACAAATCGCGGCGCAAGTCGGTGCTCACACCTACGGCGGCACGCGCGGCAAAATACTGCGCGATGAGCGAGCAGGTCAGCCCCACTGCGGCAAAAGCGACAAGAATGCCAAAGCAAGTGCCGATTACGCTTTTATCACCTGCGGCAATGCCATCGTCAATGATAGTTTTGACAACCAGCGGCACCAAAAGGTCAAAAACCGCTTCAAGCAGCTTGAACAAAGGGCTGATGAAACATTCCTTGGTGTAGGGCTTCAAATATTTTAGCAACTTTTTCACGCGCGCACATCCTTTCTTAATAGATTTAATAAGATATTTTAACTTATTTATTGTACGCCTAACATATGTACACGGTTTGAAAATTCTGTGAATATTTCTTGTTTCTACACAAAAGGGTTGACAATCAATACTATGCGTGGTATAGTATTATGTGAAAGGGGGTGTTGCATGGATATTCAACTCAAAAGAGGACTCTTGGATGTTTGCGTTCTGGCAGCCATTCGACGAAAGGATTCTTATGGCTATCAGATCGTTAAAGAAATCCAGCCCTATATTGCCATTTCCGAGTCTACTCTCTATCCCATTCTGCGCCGACTCGAGGAGGCAGGGCAGCTGACGGTGCGTTCCGTTGAACACAACGGCAGATTGCGCAAATACTATCGCATTACTCCTCTGGGAGTGGCACGGCTCAACGCGTTTGCCCAGGAATGGAAAGAAATGATGCATATTTACCAATTTGTAACGGGAGGAAGATAACTTATGAAAAAAACAGAATTTTTAGCTCGGTTACGGCAAAAACTTTTCATTTTGCCACAACGGGAGCTGGAAGACACGTTGGAATATTATAGCGAAATGATTGACGATTACATCGAAAACGGTTGCACTCCCGAAGAAGCAGTTGCCAAAATGGGCGGTGTTGAGAATGTCGCCGCACAGGTTCTTGCAGGCACACAAACCCCTGTTTCTCAAACAGACGGTGTGAAAAAACAGAAGAAAGGTGGAACTATGATACTGTTGCTGATTTTGGGATTCCCACTGTGGTTCCCACTGCTTGTTGCCGCATTTTGCATTTTGCTCGCCTTGGCGGTTGTGATTGCCACACTGGCAATGGTCGTGCCGTGGTCACTCGTCGTTTCGTTTGGCGCATCGGCGCTTGGCTTGCTCATCGCTATTCCGATCATCTGCGTCGGGGAAGGGATTCCCGCAATGATTTTAACCCTTGGTGCGGCACTTATGCTTGGTGCGCTCTGTATCTTTTGCTTATGGGTAGGACTTCGTCTCACAAAGCTTGCCGCAAAAGGAATTGCCGCAATGTTCAAGGGAACTTGCAAATTGATTTTTGGAAGGAGATAACAAATGAAAAAAGTATTGATTATCGCAGCGATTCTTCTCGTTGTCGGCGCGCTCCTAGTGGGAGTCGGCTGGGTGCTTTTACAAAAGAATCCCCCTAAAATGAACACCGTAAAGGATTCGGCTTACGTATACCATATTAGTGAAGTGCCGACACAGATCAATATTATTACCATCAACAGTCGCGTAGAGCTTCGCCCCATCGAGGGGGATGAATGGAAGGTTGAGTGCATGGACAAAGAAAAGCTCTATCATACGGTCGAGCTCGTTGACGGCTTGCTGACTGTCAAGCAGATCGACACACGTGCGTGGTATGAACATATCGGCATTCTGAACGGTTTGCAAAACATGACCGTTACCGTTTATCTGCCCGAGCAGGCTTACGAAAATCTCAATATCCATTCTACGTCAGGTAGCATCAAGGTGGGAGAAGAATTTGTTTTCTCGAACGTAAGTCTGCAAAACACAAGCGGTTCTATTTCTTGCGCTTCCCGCGTTACAAGTGCGCTTGACGTCAAAGCCACCAGTGGCAGTATTACTGTCAGTGGCAGTGTAGGCGGCAATTTGAATGCCAAAAATACCAGTGGTAGCATCGCCGTCAGCGGTAGCGTAGGCGGAGATCTGATCGCCAAGAACACCAGCGGCAGTATCACCATCAGCGGCGGTGTCGACGGCAAGTTAGATGTTACCAACGGCAGTGGCAGAATTGAGGTCAAAAACGCAACACCCACATCTGCGACCATCCAAAACACCTCTGGCAGCATCGATTTATTGAACGTCGTTTGCCAAGGAAATTGTGAAATCGTCAACACCAGCGGTTCCATCGAACTCGAACGCTGTGATGCGGCATCTTTTGATGTGAAAACTACAAGCGGCAGCATTAAGGGTAGCATTTTGAATGCCAAGGTGTTTGATTGTCATTCCACAAGCGGCAGTGTGCACACACCCGAAAATGGGGAAGGCGGTACCTTCCGCGCAAGAAGCACCAGCGGTAGCATCAAAGTGGAAATCGTTTCTCCCGCTCAATAAACAAAAACACCAACCGCTCACACCTTGTAAAATGCAGGGCGTGAGCGATTTTTCTTCTTTTTTCGAAAGGGTTCGGCAGATGAGTGAGAGAAGGACTTTTTTATCTCGTCCACTTTGTAACGCCAAAATGTACAAAATATGAACATTCTGTCATTTTTTGAATAGATGGATTGACAAATGATATTGGGCATAGTATAATAACAATGGTACTTTGTTTATGGAGGGATATTATGAATACCCGTGCAACGTTGGAAAAAGAATTATTGCGATACTATGTTTTGAAAGTATTGAGTGAAAAAGAGTCTTATTGCGCTCAACTTCACAGAGATATGAAGCGTTACATCAAGGCAAACCAAGCAAACCTGAAAGTAAGTTATTCAAAGTTGAATAAGGTTTTGCATGATTTGACAGAAGAGGGAAAACTGAGTTCTCGCACCGATGAGAAAGACAAGAAATGCGTATTGTATAGTGTAACTTCTCGCGGTGAAGTTTATATGGAAGCTTTTGAGTTTGAGTTGGAGAATAAGAAAAAAGCTTACGAGGAAGAGTGTAAGGTGGTTCGTTTTTGGCCCGGATTTGCTATGGGTATTTTCTTCCTTTTGTGGTTCCCGCTCTTTGCGGTGGCTTTTTGGCTGGTGCTTGCATTTGTAATTGCTTTTTGCATTCTTTCGCTTGCCGTACCCGGTGCAGTTGCAGTGGCCTTTGCTTACTTTGGTGTCAAAACGCTTATCTACGCATTTACCGTTTGTATGGGACTCGGACTTGCAAAGGTATTCCTCAACCTTTTGTTTGCTGTTGGACTGTTTATCGTTTGCGTATTTTGGCTGTGGCTTACCAAGCTCTTTGTTAAGTTCGCATTCCGCACTTCGGGCAAAGCATTTCGTCGCTTGTTCAAGTTCATCTCCGTTTCTGGTGTATAAAACTGCATTTTACAAATTTCATAAAAATACGGATGCCGTGCATTTTGCACGGCATCCGTATTTTTATCGTTTCAGTTTCCGTTTGTGGCGTTTGGCAGGTGTACGCTCACGCGCGCCGAGAAATGCACCGCCAATGGAAAGCCCGACCATACCTGCGTGTAGGAGAGCCGAAATTGTTGCCGAATATCCTGTAGCGTAGCAAGCGGCATTTTTAGCAAACAAAAGAGAAAAGAGAAGGGAAAGGGCGGTTAGAAGAATCCCGTTGATGAGCCCGGCACCAAGAGCGGGCAAGTGATAAATGCGCGTTGCGAAAAATCCCCCCATAAAGGCCGCCAATGCCGCCGAAAGCAACCCCGCAGGGAGTACGAGAGAAAGGGGATCAGGCATAAATGTGAGCACAAGCGAGAAAAACAATAAAAGTCCGCCGCCTACTGCAAGCGAGAGCAACAAAGTTCCTATTGTGTTTTTCAAGAAGAGAGAGCTGTCCGCCTCGCCACTTTTTTGCTCCCGTGCTCGTTTATATTTCTTTGGCATCTTCTTCATAAAACAAAAACCTCCGTACAAAACCGTTACTACAACGTATTCTGTACGGAGCGTTTTTATGAGTGTTTAGAGCAATTTTGACTTATTCAGCGTCCTCTGCTTTTACGTCAACGCGGCTGACAGCGCTCTTGAGAATGCGAATCTTGGTACGCTCGTGAGAGGTCTCAATTACGCAAGTTTCTTCTTTAATGCTGACAATTTTACCGATGATGCCGCCAATGGTGGTGATTTCATCTCCAACGGCCAGGTTGTTGCGCATTTCGTTTTGCTCTTTTTCCTGCTTTCTCTGGGGGCGAATCATTACAAAATACATAACCACCAAAAGGCCAACAAGCATAATTATCATTGTAAAATCCATTTACAAGTCCTCCGTTTACAAAAATGATCGCAACTATTATAAACGTTTTTGAAGCAGTATGCAAGGGTGAATTTGTAAATATTTTGAGAACTACACAATTTTTTTCTTTTTATAGCAGAAATAAGCAGAAAAAAGGCGCACCTCACTTGCATTTTTGCGTTGACTGTGATATACTATAAGCATTATGAGGAAAGGAAGTATTCTTCTTTATGAAACTCGAATATTTGCCCGCGGGCAAAATTGTCAACACCCACGGCTTTCGCGGAACGGTAAAACTCGAAAGCTGGTGCGACGCACCGCAAATTTTGGCGTCACTTGATACGATCTGGTTTTGCGAAGGAAAAGAATATACACCCCGTCGCGTTTTGCACGCATCTGTTTTTAAGCAATTTGTGCTGATGGATCTTGAGGGTGTGGAGAGCGAAGAAGCTGCAAACGCGCTCCGCAATGTTGAGGTTTTTGCCGCACGCGAGGATTTGCCCGTGGAGGAGGGAAGCTTCTTTATTGCCGACCTCATTGGGCTTCCCGTCAAGCACGCCGACACGAATGCACTGCTTGGCAAGCTCGTTGACGTCAACACAAGCAACGCGCGCGATCTTTACGTGGTCAAAAATCAAAAAGGGGAGTTTTATATCCCCGCTGTGCCCGAGTTTATCACGGATATTGATCCGGACGATGCCATCTACGTTCGTCCCATTCCCGGACTGATTGAGGGAGGGGAGGACTGATATGCGCTTTGACATTATGACGCTTTTCCCGGGACTTGTGGATACTGTTCTTGGGGAAAGCATAATCGGGCGCGCACAAAAGAGCGGCGCGATCACTGTAAAAACGCACAACATCCGTGATTATTCCGAGGATAAGCACCGCCGCGTGGACGATACCCCCTATGGTGGCGGCAAGGGGATGCTGATGATGGCGCCCCCTATCTATAACTGCTACACCGCTATTTTGCAAATGCAAGCGGAGGAAGGTTTTGTACCTGCTAAACGACACGTTATCTATCTTTCTCCCACCGGAAAAGTTCTCAACCAAACCCGCGCCGCCGAGCTTGCACGAGACTATGACAATCTCATTCTCCTTTGCGGTCACTACGAAGGCGTTGACCGCCGTATCGTAGATGAAATCGTGGATGAAGAAATCTCCATCGGCGATTTTGTGCTCACGGGTGGCGAAATTCCCGCTTGCATCTTGACCGACTGTGTTGCTCGTCTTTGTGACGGTGTGCTGTCGGATGCTGAATGTTACGAGAAAGAAAGCATTTCTTCGGGACTTCTCGAATATCCCCAATACACACGCCCTTATGAATTTCACGGCGTAAAGGTGCCCGACGTGCTTATTTCGGGACACCATAAAAACATCGATGCTTGGCGCGACGAGCAAGCCAAAGAGTTGACCGAAAAATTGCGCCCTGATTTGTTGGAGAAAACCGAACAGTAAAAATCACTCCCCCTTACATATTTCTTGTAGGGGGAGTTTTTTATGTCTTTTTGGGCACCTGTGTTGCATTTCTTCAGGCAAACGCGCATTTTGGGAAAGGTCACGGCTTTTATTGAACGCTACGACTTGCCTGACCTGTCCTTTCTCATTTTGCTTTCCGCGTTTCCGCTTTTTCAAATATTCGAGCATTCCACACTTTGGTTATTGCCAATCTGCGCGTTTTTTCTCTTGTGGTCGGGGCGTGCCTTGCTTTGGCGACGGGAGAGCAAACTTGATTTTGCCGATTTTCTCATCCTTTTGGTTTTGCTTTTGCAGTTTTCAACTGTTCTAACGGGATTCGGTCGCGGCGCAGATGCCCTGACGGCGGCACTGTTGACCTCGATTTGGTTTTTTGCGCGCCGCTTTTTTGAAAAAAGGGGAGAGGCAGCATTCGTTTTTCTTTCGTCTCTCGTTTTGCTGGGCGTTTCTGCAATCGGGGTGGGGCAGTATCTTTTTGGGTTTGCGGAATTGCGCTGGGTGGATGCAAAACGCTTTGGCGACATCGGTGGACGCGTGACATCACTTTTCTCCAACCCCAACATTTTAGCGGTCTATCTGCTCCTTTATTTTCCGTTCTCCCTTTGGGCAATCTTTTTGCCGCAAAATAAAGGACGTCTGCGTATATTTTACACAATAACGGCGGTCCTTTCGGCACTATGTATTCTTTTGACGTGGTCGCGCGGCGCGTGGTTAGGGCTTATGCTGGAGTGCCTGCTTTTTTTACTGTTTCATAGCAAAAAGAGTCGCATCGCCACTCTTTGGTTGCCGCCTGTCCTGCTTTTATCCATTCCCATTTTGCCGGGGAACTTTCGGGGGCGACTTTTGAGCATCGGCGACCTTGGCGAGAGCTCCATTCGCTACCGTCTCCTGACGTGGCGAGGAACATTACGAATGCTTGAGCATCATCCCTTTGGCATTGGCGTAGGGGAGAGGGCTTGGCGCCTGGTATATCCCCATTACGCCATCAGCGGGACACAGCGCGTGATGCACGCGCACAACATTTTTTTGCAGATTGCGTGTGAGGTTGGTGTGATGGGACTCCTCCTGTTTTTGCTCATCATCGGCATAGCTATTCTTTGCGGATTGCGACAGAAAAAGATAGACGCCGTGGCGGCAGTGGCAGGTGCTCTTGTAATGGGACTGTTCGACCATCTTTGGTACTATCCCGGCCTTCTCATCCCGTTTTGGGCAATGCTTGCCCTCTGTACCCAAAGTGGGCAAAAAGAGGCGAAAAAGCCCTGCTTTGTGGATATTTTGCACGAAAACTGATGCCATAGTCTATCAAAAAACAACAAAATGACATATTGATTTTTTCAAAATGTTTTGATATAATAATAATATAATAAACAAACTGCGCCCGAAATGTCGGGCATCACTATTCATTTACGAGAGTACAGGAGAGATTAACGTATGATTTCACGTCAGGTTACCATCACCAATTCCAGTGGATTACACGCGCGTCCCGCCACCTTCTTCATCCAAAAGGCAAACACCTACAAGTCTTCCATTTGGGTAGAGAAAGAGGACCGCAAGGTTAGCGCCAAGAGTCTCTTGGGCGTTCTTTCGCTGGGCGTTGCAAAGGGTATGACCATTACCCTAATTGCTGACGGTCAGGACGAGAATGCCGCAGTTGCAGGCCTGGTAGAGCTGATCGAAAACGGTTTTGCGGAATATTGATCCATAACTTGCATAGGCGGCGTGCGATAGCATTGGGGAAAGCCCTTTCTACGCACGCCGTTTTTGTTCCGCAAATGTACCAAAGGGATAAGTGCGTCTTTCGACGGCTCACCTCATCAGTCACCTGCCGGTGACAGCTGTCTCGCTGCGGCTCTGGCACGCTTGCGTTCTGACAGTCCACCGGACTGTCATTCATTCCGCTCGTGCCGCGTTGTTACCTCAAGGGGAAGCATTTTGGATGTTGCACAATCCCTCAAAGCATTCTCCTTGAGGAGAAGGTGGCGAGCAATGCGTGCCGAATGAGGTGACAGATGCGTAGCATCTGCCAATAGTATTGTTTTGATATTCCATTGAAAGGAGGCCGCGTATGACACCCGACGCCGACAGAATGAGCCGCCTGCTCCAAAAGGCAAACGACCTGCCGCTCTGCCCGGGCGTTTACATTATGCGCGACGTGCGCGGCAAGGTCATCTACGTAGGGAAGTCGCGCAAGCTCAAGTCTCGCGTGTCGCAGTATTTTCAAAACAGCGAAAAGAACATCAAAACCGCGCGTATGGTTGCGTCTGTTGAGGATTTTGACTGCTATATTTGCGATACCGAGATCGAAGCACTTTCCCTTGAGAACACGCTTATCAAGCAATACAACCCCAAATATAATATCCGACTCAAGGATGCAAAGTCCTATCCCTATATCAAAATCACCGACGAGGAATATCCCCGTTTGGTTTTTACGCGCAAAAGAGAAAAGGACAAAGCGCGCTATTTCGGGCCTTATTCGGGCTCGGGAACTGCCTATTCGCTTATTGAACTTCTTTCGCGTACCCTGCAGTTGCCCACTTGCTCGCGCCGCTTTCCGCGTGATATAGGTAGGGAACGTCCCTGCATCTATTACCAGATGGGGCGATGCGCGGGACTTTGCACGGGCAACGTAACCCCCGAAGAACACAAGGCAACTATGCGACTTGCCGCTGAACTGTTGGGTGGCAAGGTTAAGGATGTCAAACGCGAGATTGAAGCAGAGATGTACGCCCACGCCGAGGCGGAGAGATACGAGCAAGCCGCAAAATGCCGCGACACGCTCACAGCCCTTGGCCGCATCAGTGAGCGTCAAAAGGTGGTTGCATCTCCCGACACCGAGCAGGACGTTATCGCTTTTTATGCCGACGAGCTTTGTGCTTGCATTTCGGTTTTCTATGTTCGAGCAGGTGTTCTGCAGGACAAAAACGACTTTTTGTTTGGCGCGGATGCGCTCCCCGAGCCCGAGGAGTTGACCGCATTCCTTTGCCGTCATTACTCTATGCGCGAGGATATCCCGTCGCGTGTGCTCTTGGCGTTTCCCACAGACGATGAAGAAATCGCCACCTTGAGCGAATATCTCCACCATATTTCAGGTCATCGCGTATCTGTGCGCGTTCCAGAGAGGGGAGAGCTGCACACGCTGTGTGATATGGCGCAAAAGAACGCCGCTGAGCAGGCGCATCTGTTCGTAGCGCAAACCAACCGCACCGAGGGAACGCTGGTGCGCCTTGCCGAAATGCTCTCCTTGGAGTGTTATCCCGCACGCATCGAGGCGTACGACATTTCCAACATCGGTTCGGAACATCTGACCGCGGGAATGATCGTTTGCGAGGAAGGCAAATTCAAAAAATCCGATTACCGCACCTTCCGCATTGGCAGCGTAGAGGGAACCGATGACTACGCCTCTATGCGAGAAGCACTTGATCGTCGACTTTCTCATCTTACAGATGCCGACGGCTCATTTTCCAATCTGCCCGATCTCATTCTGCTCGATGGCGGACGCGGACACGTTTCTACCATCCGCGAGCTGCTCGCCGAAAAGGGATTGGACATTCCCGTTTTTGGTATGGTCAAGGACGATTACCACAAAACTCGCGCGCTTTGCACCGAGACCGAGGAGATCTCCATCGCTCGCGTGCAGGACGTTTTCTCGCTCATCTACCGCATCCAAGAGGAAGTTCACCGCTACACGATTGGACGAATGACGCAAGCCAAGCGCAAAACGGTGCGCACCTCGTCCCTTACCAAAATCCCCGGCATCGGTGATGCCAAGGCCAAAAAAATCCTCGCGGCCTTCGGCGGCCTCGCCGCCCTCAAAAAAGCGACGTGTGAACAGATTGAAGCCATATCGGGAATTTCGAAAAAGGATGCCGAAAATATTATTGCATATTTTAGAAAGTGAGAACGAGGGATTGACAGAGGAGGAGAAATTGGGAAGATAAAGGTAAGCAACACACCC
>JAZSFM010000017.1:0-6731 GCA_045532215.1 Eubacteriales bacterium
AGTCTCTCTACGATTTGTGCTACGGAGATTTTTTCTACAATTTCACCGTGGCGGAAAAGGACTGCCTCGCCCTTGCCACCGGCAATGCCAACATCAGCTTCACGCGCCTCACCGGGCCCGTTGACAACGCAACCCATGAGAGCTACTTTTACGGGAACGCTATCGAGCCCTTCAGTGGCAACTGCCTCTTCAAAGCGCTTAACAAGCGGAATCAGGTCAATTTCGGTGCGTGCGCAGGTCGGGCAACTGACAATATCCAAACCGCTTTGCCCTTCTATCTCTACCGCTTGCAAAATTTTGCGTGCGGCGGCAATTTCCGCAACAGGATCATCGGTCAAAGATACGCGAATGGTATCTCCAATACCATCGCAAAGGAGTGCGCCAATGCCTGCAGTACTCTTGAGCAGTCCGCGCTCACCGCCCCCCGCCTCGGTAACACCAAGGTGTAAGGGATAATCACATTTTGCGGCAATGAGGCGATTGGCATCAATCATATCTTTGACCGTGGATGCTTTGATGGAAATGACGGTATCGTAAAAACCGAATTTTTCAAGCAAAGCAATATGATAGAGTGCGCTCTCACAGAGTGCTTCAGGCGTGGGAGAGCCATATTTTTGAAGAATATGTTTTTCAAGAGAGCCGGCATTGACACCCACACGAATGGGAATACGTCGCTCGCGGCAAGCGTTGCAAACAGCTCTGATGCGATCCTCGTCTCCGATGTTGCCGGGATTGATGCGAATCTTATCAAAACCGAGTTCTGCACAACGCAAAGCGATGCGATAATCAAAATGGATATCGGCTACAATCGGCATTTTGATGCCTGCCTCTTTGAGTTTCCAAACGGTGTATGCCGCCTGTTCAGTGGGAACAGAGAGGCGCACAACGTCACACCCCGCACGTTCCAACTTGCGCACTTGTTTCAAAGTGCGCTCGGCGTCCTCGGTGGGGGTGTTTGTCATAGATTGAATGGCAATGGGGGCTCTCGCGCCTATGCGGCACTGCCCCACTGCAACACTTCGTGTTTTTCTTCTAATATCGTTATATCTCATAATGTGATAATATCCTTTATGGCAACAAGTACCGCCAAAGCCAGCATTAGAACAAGACCAACAAGGTTGATGATGCCCTCAAGCTCGCGCTTCATCGGCTTGCGGCGCACAACTTCGATCAAGTAAATAAAAATGTGTCCGCCATCGAGTGCGGGAATAGGCAAGAGATTCATAACACCCAAATTGATGGATATGATGACAACAAGGTTTAAGACAGTAAGCAAACCATATTGCGCGGCCTGCCCCACTACCTTGGTAATGCCAACGGGGCCTGAAACGGCCTCAACACCATAACGCCCCGAGAAGAGGCCAAATAGTGAATCGTAAACCATCTTGACATTGGAAAGCGAACGGAACCAAGTGTGTTTGATAACGGTTACAAAATTGAACTCGGGCTCACGGTAAATGAGAAAGTCCATATTACCGAACACAATACCCTGATTCTCGTAGGAAGGAACAATGACATCTTCCAACACTACCTTTTCACCGTCGCGAAGAACGGTCAGTTTAAGGGGCTTGTAGCCCTGATTCATAATTTCGTAGCTGAGTTCATCATAGGTATGAACCCGTGTGGAATTGACCTTAATGACCTTATCCTTAATCTTCAAACCGCAATTTTCGCTCAAAGAGCCCGTAAAGAGTTTGAGGTCGGCTTCAGTGAGGGTTACGGGAATATCAATCATTTCATAGTCGGTGCGCTCTGCATTGATGCGCTGAACGGTAACGGTGATTTCTTCACCTTTTGCATCTTTGACAAAGCGTTCAAAGTCACTGTAGGAACGCAATCTTTCACCATCGACAGAATAAAGGTTATCATCGGGTTCAAAGCCGAATTGTGGCTCATCGGCAGTATATTGCACATGAAAGCCCGCAACTATGGTGGTTGCAGCAGCATCCTGTCCTTGCAAAAGCACGATCACAAGCATCAAAAGGATGCCGAGGATAATATTCATAGCAGGTCCTGCTATGGAAATGAGAATTCTCTTCCAAACATTTTGGTTGCAATAAGCTTGTTTTGCAAGTTCGGGAGAAAGTTCAATAGGTTCTTGTGTTTGTGCGCTTCCATCTTCCGCGTTCATACCATTTTCGCCTTGCACGGCTTCCATACCGTTCTCGCCGAGCATATTGACAAAACCGCCAATGGGAAACAGACGCAGAGCATAACGGGTACCATGCTTTTTCCCTTTCCATGAGAAAAGCTTGGGGCCCATACCAATGGCGAACTCCAACACCTTAACGCCGCACAAACGTGCAACGATAAAGTGACCGAGCTCGTGAATGAAAATCAACAGACCAAAAATGAGAATTGCGTAAAGAATATACAAAGGGTTCAATTGGGGTTCCTCCAAAAAATTAGAGATTGTTTCTCTTTTCTAAAAATTCGTTCGCCAATGAACGAGCAGCACCGTCAAAGGCGAAAATGTCATCTACCGACCAAATGCGTTTGGCATCGGAAATGGCTTCAAAAGTATCGGTAACGATGTCAAAAATGCCGGTAAAGCTGAGCTTCCCCGCCAAAAATGCCTCAACGGCAACCTCGTTTGCCGCGTTGAGGATTGCGGGATACGCCCCCCCACGTCGAATGGCTTCTTTTGCCAAATCCAATAGAACAAACGTATCGGTATCTGGTTTGGCAAAGGTTAAAGATCCATGTTTTGTGAAATCCAAGGGCTCGATAGCCGCCTCGGCACGTGTGGGATGTGTCAGAGCGTATTGAATACAGTGACGCATATCGGGAACAGACATTTGCGCAATGATACTGTTATCAGTATATTCCACCGCGGAATGCATTATGCTCTCGCGATGAACGAGCACCTCCACCTGTTCGGGTGACACACCAAAGAGATGAACGGCTTCAATGAGTTCAAAGCCCTTGTTCATCAAGGTGGCACTGTCGATAGTTATTTTCGATCCCATATTCCAAGTGGGGTGCGCCAATGCGCGCTCGGGGGTAACGTCCGAGAGTTGCTTTCTTGTCATTCCATAGAATGGTCCGCCGGATGCGGTCAGAAGCAACCGCTTGATTTCTGTCTTTTTGCCTGCGCGCAAACACTGGAAGATAGCACAATGCTCACTATCGACGGGGAGAATGGGCGTTTTTTTGCCCTCGGCAAGTTGCATAACAAATTCGCCTGCACAAACAAGGGACTCTTTGTTGGCAAGGGCAAGTTTCTTTTTTGCACCCAATACTGCCAACGTGGGACGCAAGCCAGAAGCACCGATAATGGCGTTGAGCACAACCTCGCTTCCGCCATATTTTTGTGTTGCCATCTCGCAGATGCCGTATGTACCAACATAAACATCGATATCAGTACCAAACAAACGGCGTTTGAGTTCTTTTGCGGCATCGCGGTCTGCCATAGCGCACGCCTTTACACCCAAAGCAAGTGCTTGACGCTCGATGAGATCAACATTTCGGTGAGCTGACAGGCAGTTGACGCGAATGCCATGTTGCATGGCTAAGTCAACGGCTTGTTTGCCTACCGAGCCGGTAGAACCCAGAATGGAAATGGACGGATAGTTTACATCATTCATAAGTCACCTCAAAAGAAGTCCACAAAGGTAGTCAGGCACATCATTGCGATGGCAACTGCAAGAATGGAATCGAAACGGTCGAGAATACCACCGTGTCCCGGGAAAAGCTGACTGAAATCTTTGATGCCGTAATGACGCTTGACATAAGACATCAAAAGATCGCCTATTTGCGAAACGATAGATGCTAGAATACCGCCAATTGCAAACATGAGTATGTTGGAATGGTATTCGGTAAGCCAATTACAGAGCATACCGAAAATAATCATTCCGATCACGCAGAAAACGATACCGCCGATGCTGCCCTCAACCGTCTTTTTGGGAGAAACATCGGGAATGAGTTTGTGTTTTCCGCCTCGACCGAATAACATTCCGCAAAAATAAGCAAATACGTCAGTCATCCATGCGCTGATAAAGATGGCAAGATACAAAACGTGTCCCCCCTCTTCATTATCGTGCATAATGATAATTGAGTTGAAGCCCATCAGGATGTAGAATGCAGTTGCAAAAAGCACGCAAACATCGGCAAGATTATATTTCCCGCGAGAGAAGATGGCCACTGTGAAGAAGTAGAACAAGATAATGATCATCAAAATAGCGCCGTATTGTGCCAAATGCTTTGCAGACTCGGGCTTTGCGGTGGCATTCAGCGAGCCGAGTGCCATAAAGCGCGAAAGGAACGGCAAGCTTGCCGACAGCGTATAAAGCGGAACGGCAAAAGCGTATGCCTTGTGCATACCAACGCAACGCATCATTTCAAACATAGCAATCACAGAACCGATTGCTATGGCAATGGGCAAAACGGGTGTTTGTGCAAACAACAAAATGGGGATCATAATCAGAACCACAATGATTCCCGTAATAATACGTTGTTTCATAGTCTCCTCCTATGTGTCAAACACCGCCAAAGCGGCGATGTCTTGAGTAAAATGCTTCAATGGCCGCGTCAACGTCCCTTTCGGAAAAATCCGGCCAAAGAACATCTGTAAAATGGTATTCCGCGTAAGCGGACTGCCAGAGCAAAAAATTAGATATGCGTGTGTCTCCTCCCGTGCGCACAACGAGGTCGGGATCGGGGCACCCCGCAGTATAGAGGCAAGCGGCAATGTCGGCTTCGGTGATATCGGTTTTTCCTTGGCGAATGAGTCCCGTGCATGCGTGCACAAGCTCTTCCCTGCCGCCGTAGTTGATGGCAATGTTGAGATGAAAAGGATTGTGTGCTGTTTCGCGATCAATTTTATCCATCTTTTCACGCAATTCCTGCGAAAAGACAGAGAGATTGCCAATGACGCGAATGTGGATATTTTGTGTTTCGGATTCATACAAACATTTGTCGATATAATCCTCTAAAATATCCATGATGGCGCGCACTTCTTCGGGCGGTCTTTTCCAATTCTCGGTGGAAAAGGCATAAACCGTCATATAGCGAATACCGATTTCGCGGCAATACTCTGCGACGCGACGAAAGGTCTCGGCTCCTACCGAGTGCCCGTATTTTCGCGGCATTCCTTTTTTTTGCGCCCAACGTCCATTGCCGTCCATAATGAACGCAATGTGACGCAGGCGATCATCCACTAAGATGAGATCCTCGCTTTTTTTCTCCTTTTTGAGTGCCATTGCTTACCCCATTGATGAACAGCAAGGGGTGTGACTGACAACAAAAATTGCTGTCACACCCCTTGTACTGATCAAATCTTCATGATTTCCTTTTCTTTTGCAGACGTGATTTCGTCTACCATCTTGATGAAGCGGTCGGTAATATCCTGAACGGATTTTTCACCTGCTTTTTGTTCATCCTCGGTCATCAGACCGTCTTTCTTTTGCTTTTTGATATCGTCGTTGGCATCGCGACGGATGTTACGGATAGCAACTCTTGCTTCCTCACCCATCTTTTGAATCTGCTTTGCCAAGGTCTTACGGCGTTCCTCGGTCAGAGGCGGGAAAACAAGGCGGATAACGCTACCGTCGTCGGCGGGGTTGATGCCGATGTCGGATGCTTGGATTGCCTTGACCATTGCCTTAAGAGTGGAACGGTCGTAGGGAGTGATGGTGAGCGTTTTAGGGTCGGTAACCGCAACGCTTGCCATATCAACGAGACGGGTTTGTGCTCCATAGTAGTCAAAGGTGACCTTGGAAACGATGGCACCGTTTGCTTGGCTTGCGCGGATGGTGGAAAGGTTGTTTTCGTAAACGTCAATGCTCTTTTGCATTCTTTCTTCGGTGGGCTTTGTGTTGAATTTCATATTCGTTAAGTCCTTTCTATGTAAAATCTTATGTTTTCAGTTGTGAATGGCCGTGCCTACGGGCTCGCCCATAACGACGCGGTAAATGTTTTCGGGATCGGCAAGACCGAACGCATAACCCGAGATGTTGTTATCCATGCAGATGGTGGATGCTGAGAGGTCAAGTGCGCGCAAATTCTTATCCAGAATTTCGGCATAGGTCAGGTCGGTATAGCGAACGGCATTGGGATCTTTTTTGGGGTCTGCGCTGTAAATGGCATCGATATTCTTGGAGAACAAGATGCAATCTGCCTTGATTTCTGCGGCACGCAGAGCTGCGGCCGTGTCGGTGGAAAAGAACGGAATACCAAGTCCGCCGCCAAAGATGACGACCTCACCACGCTCGAGTGCATCAATGGCATCGCGAGAGGTATATGTATCGGCAAATGCTTTCATTTCAACGGCTGTCATAACACGTGCCTTCATTCCTTCGCGCGTGAAAACATCTTCAAGAGCCAGCGAGTTGACTACGGTAGCGAGCATACCCATATGGTCGGCACGGCATTGATCCATACCGGTTCCCTGTCTGCCACGCCAGATGTTGCCGGCACCCACGATAACGGCGACCTGAACACCTGCATCAAGACAACGCTTGATTTGCGTTGCAATCACTTTGATGAAATCAAAATTGAGAATGCCATCCTGTCCCGCGGACAGTGCCTCGCCCGAAAGTTTGAGCAATATGCGTTGATATTTCGGCTTTTTCATATTGACACGACTCCTTGCTATTAATATATACTATATATTCTCTTATATTGTACTACATAACTGTTAATTTGAAATCACTTTTTGGCAAAAACACGGCACTTTTTTCTTTATTTTTTATAATTTTGGTGCAGTTTTGAAGAAAAAAGAGAGTGTTTCA
>JAZSFM010000148.1:0-11657 GCA_045532215.1 Eubacteriales bacterium
TGTCTGATGTAATAGACGGTACCGTCGGCAAGGGTAAATTGAATGTAACGGCTTTCGTCAGTCGGTTCATATCCTGCCGTATTGGGTGGGAACGGAGTAATATGAATCGTTTTTGCCATTTCAAAAACTTCAGCTATTTGCGCTTTGTCGGTTATCGTTATAAATCTTTCCAGTCCATAGGTTTTGGTACCCATTCCGGACTGCGTGCCGTAGATTTCGACGATATCTTCAGCAGAAATTTCATTTAACCAAGTTTCTTTTTCGGCTAAATAATACGGGTGCGGTTCTTCATAACCACAAATATCGCAGAAATAATCGTCTTCAAGACCAACGTGCTCCATTCGATGGTAGGAATACGTACAACAGTCGCAAAGTGCCTTTTTATAATGCCCCATATAATCGGTTGTCACCCACTCTGAGGGACAAGTGGATTCTAATCCGCAATAATCACAACGATTATCGTTATCATTATCGAGAATGTAGTGATCTATATCGGACGGAATCTCCTCTTGTGGCTTGATAATTTCTCCACACACGGAACAATGCTTGCCATATGTGAGAGCGGGATTTGTGCAAATGGCAGCAACAGCATTGTCATGTACAATGGTGTGTCCGGAAACGCAACTCGGCGCTGTGGTTTCCACCGATGTGCTTGGTGTTGTAATCTCTGAAAAAGTAACTTCCGATGTTGTTTCCTCTGGCATTGTGCTCTCGGGCGTTGTTACATTCGGAGTAGTGGCATTGGGAGTTGTTCCCTCGGTTTGATTGCCTTGCAAACAACCAGAAAAAGCCATCAAAAGAATGGATGCGAGCAAAAGGAATAAAATCAATCTCTTCATAGTTTCCCTCCTTAAAAATCGTGTAAAAAAGCGAAAAGAGCGCAGAGATAGCCATTGTCAGCCCTACTCTTGCGCTCTTATTTGACGATTTTTGTTGCCACCCGCGGAATTGTTGGTGGCAAGCAAACACGTTTTGCACAGAGCAGAACTGTTTGAAATCGCGTGATTTTCAATGTCACCAAATTGTGTATCATTTGTATTTTAGCATATTTTTCCCTGTTTGTCAATAGTTTTTTGACCAAAAGGAAAAAAATGGAAAATATTTTTTCTTTTCCTTTCAAATTGCGACAATTTTTGCGCGGAAAAAGTTCTATAATTATACAAAAAGGGATAGTATGGACTACCCGAAAAGAAAGGACTGATATGTTTGCTTTGCGAAAAATGCAAAAAAAGGACGGCTACCGTCTTTTACAATGAAAATCTAAATGGAAAGGTTCGATCTTACTCTCTTTGCGGTGAATGTGCCGCAAAATTACATGAAAAAGGTGATATTGGAGATATTACGTCGATGCTTGGCAGCTTTGCCGATCCCTTTTGTGATCTGCACGACAATCTCTTTGGCGGATTTTTTGGAATGGGTGCACAGCCCTCTCTTGGCAGCAAGAAATGCCCAGATTGCTCATCAACATTCGCTCGCATCCGAGGAAGCGGTCGCGTAGGATGCCCTACCTGCTACCGCATCTTTGCGGACGAACTCGCTCCAACGCTGCATACTGTTCACGGAGCAACTACACACACGGGTGCTGTTCCTGCGCGTCACCGCGCAAGACGTGCCAAAGCGGAAAAGCTCAAACAACTCAAACGGCAAATGCAAGAGGCGATTGCAAAAGAAAACTTTGAGGCTGCCGCCTCTTTGCGCGATGAGATCAAACAACTGGAAGAAAACAAAGGAAAGGAGTGTGATGCATAATGGCTTGGTATAATACAACAGGACCTCTTGCCGACACCGTTATCAGCTCGCGTGTGCGACTTGCAAGAAACATAAAGGGCTATCCCTTCCCCTCTCGTCTTGATGCAAACGGAGCCAATGAAATCATCGAAAAGATTTCTGTACCACTTGAAAGTGCGGGCTTTCGACGCATCAATTTTTCGGATATTTCGCCTGTAATGGCAACCTCTTACGTGGAAAGACATTACGTCAGTCCCGAATTTGCCACAATGGAAACACCCCACACGCTCCTTTTGCAAGAGACAGGCGGTGTTGCCGTGATGGTGTGCGAGGAAGACCATTTGCGAATTCAATCCATTCTCCCCGGGCTTTCTTTAGAAGAAACCTACAAGAATGCCTCGGCGATTGAAAAGAAGCTTGATACCGACTTTGATTTTGCTTACAGTGACAGTCTCGGGTATCTGACACACTGCCCTACCAATCTCGGCACGGGTATGCGCGCCTCTGTTATGATGTTTCTACCCGCTCTCTCACGCGGCGGTTATATTGCCTCTCTTGCCGCTCAACTTGCCAAGTTGGGGCTTGCCATGCGCGGCATTTTTGGCGAAGGTAGCGGCAGTGCGGGGTGTATGTATCAGATATCCAATCAAATTACGCTCGGCGTGACCGAGAATGAAATTCTTTCAAAGCTTACCGAAGCTGTCAGACAGATCAACGACAGCGAAATGCAAGCGCGAAAGAACATTCAAGAGGACGCACTTGACCGCTTAACGGATAGAGTGACGCGTAGTGTGGGCATACTAAAATATGCTTATATGATCAGCACCGAGGAGTTTATCAAGCTCTTTTGTGAGGTTCGATTGGGCATTTCTAAAGGGCTTGTATCGGGCATTACTTATGAGCAGTTAGGCACGCTCCTCGTTGAAGCGATGCCTGCCACGCTGACACTTTCCTCGGAGAGTACCCCCAAGGGAGAGGTCGCACGCGATAAGCTCCGTGCTGTACGCATCAAGGCAGTGCTTGATGCAGGATGATATACAGAAAGGATAGCAAATGAAAAACAGATTTACGCAAAAAGCACAGAACGCACTCAATTTTTCACTTGGCAGTGCCTCGGATATGGGACACACCTACATTGGCTCGGAACATCTTTTATTGGGGCTCTGCCGTGAGGAAAGCGGTGTTGCCGCACACTATCTGCAAAGCCGAGGCGTAGATACCGAAAAGGTGAAAAATGCAATCATTCGTTTGGCGGGTGCAGGTATTCCCTGCGAAGTGTCCCCAACCGATATGACACCGCGCACCAGAAGCATCATTCAAGCTTCTCTTGCAGAAGCGCAACGGTGCGGTCAAGAACTGATTGGAACAGAGCATTTGCTCCTGTCTATTTTGCGTGAGCAAGATTCTGTGGCTGTGCGTATTTTGGAGAGTTTTAATATTGCAGTAGGCGATCTTTCAAACGATCTTGCCGCCTATATTGGGGCGTCCCCAACGATTGAGGGTACAATTTCACTCAAAAACAACCCCCAAGAACGGCAAAGAAGCAGTGCACTTCTCTCCACACAAACGCTCAAAAGCTTTGCACGCGACCTTTGCGAGCTTGCCGCTGCGGGCAAGATTGATCCTGTAATCGGTCGCGATAGCGAAACCGAGCGACTCATCCAAATTCTTTCACGACGACAAAAGAACAATCCTTGCCTTATTGGTGAGCCGGGAGTTGGTAAAACCGCTGTTGTAGAGGGGCTTGCAGGACGAATTGTTGCAGGTGACGTTCCTGAAAATCTGCTCGACAAAACGGTTGTCACGCTTGACATCGCCTCGATGATTGCGGGTGCAAAATACCGTGGCGAATTTGAGGAACGCTTTAAGAACGTAATGGAAGAGGTTCGTAAAAATCCGAATATCATTCTTTTTATTGATGAAATTCACACCATCATCGGTGCTGGTGCTGCCGAGGGCGCGGTGGATGCCGCAAACATCATCAAGCCCGCGCTTGCACGCGGTGAGTTGCAAGTGATTGGTGCTACCACCATTTCAGAATATCGCAAACACATCGAAAAAGATGCGGCACTTGAGCGGCGTTTTCAATCGATAAACGTGGGAGAGCCATCGGCAGAGGATGCTTTGGAAATCTTGCGCGGCTTGCGCGAAAAATACGAAACGCATCACAAGCTTAAAATTTCGGACGAAGCGCTTCGTGCGGCAGTTGAATTATCAATCCGCTATATTGCCGACCGCTATCTCCCCGACAAAGCCATTGACCTCATAGATGAAGCAGCATCGAGGTTGCGCATCCGCGCACACACTTCCCCCGATGGCATCAAAACCAAAGAAGAAGAATTGAAACGCGTGTGTGCCGAGAAAGAAGCCGCAATTCTCTCGCAGGAGTTTGAACGTGCCGCCACCCTACGTGATAACGAGCAAACGCTGAAAAAAGAGATTGAAGATGAAAAATCGAATTGGCGTTCTTCGCAGGATGCCGTGGAACTTTGCGTGAGCGAGAGCGATATTGCCGAGGTCGTGACACAATGGACGGGGATTCCCGTGCACAATCTGCTTGCCGAGGACGAGCAACGGCTTTTGCATTTGGAAGAGCGTCTCAAGGCGCGTGTGGTCGGTCAGGCGGATGCCGTGGCGGCAGTGGCAAAGGCGATTCGTCGTGGTCGCATCGGCCTCAAAGACCCTAAACGCCCTATTGGTTCGTTTATTTTTATGGGGCCAACGGGCATTGGCAAAACTGAGCTTGCGCGTGCTCTTGCCGAGGTGATGTTTGGGAGCGAGAGCGCGATGATTCGCTTGGATATGTCGGAGTATATGGAAAAGCACAGCGTTTCCAAGCTCATCGGCTCCCCTCCCGGATACGTTGGATTTGACGAGGGTGGACAACTGACCGAAAAAATTCGTCGCAAGCCCTATTCTGTTGTTCTGTTTGACGAGATCGAAAAGGCGCATCCAGACGTGTTCAACATCCTCTTGCAAGTGCTTGAGGATGGGCAGCTGACCGACTCGCAAGGGCGACAAGTAGATTTCAAAAATACGGTCATCATTCTCACGTCAAACGTGGGAGCTGGGGAAATGTCAGCGGCAAAAACGCTCGGATTTGTGGCAGATGCGCCCGAGAGCGAGGAAAACGAGCGCCGCGAGCGGATGATGCGCGCGTTGCGTTCCACATTCCGCCCCGAGTTCCTCAACCGCGTGGATGAAGTTATCATTTTCAATAGCTTATCCAAAGAGGACATCACCCAAATTGCGCGCTTGATGCTTGACGACGTGGCAGAACGATGCAAAGGTATTGGCATTTCCCTTTCGTTCTCGCCCGCGGTTGCGGAACTGCTTGCCGAAAAGGGCTTTGACCAAAGCTATGGCGCGCGCCCCTTGCGCCGCACCGTGATGCGCCTTGTGGAAGATACCCTATCCACCGAATTGTTAGAGGGAAAATTTAAGGCAGGTGACAGTGTGGTGGCGGATGTAGCGGATGGGGAGATTGTGTTTGAGAAGAAATAGAGATAAAGGACAGAACTTTTTGGTGTTCTGTCCTTAATTTTTTCATTTTTTTACAAAAAAATCCCCACAAGCGTGCAATTATGTGGTATAATATAATTAACTATACTGTTTAGGAGGTGCGTGATGAAGAAAAGTTCGAAAAAACTTGTGTTGGCACTGGTTTGCATAGCACTTGTGGCTTGTCTTATCGGTGGCGTTGTGTTGGTTGTAAGCGGTAACACTCGCTACTTTGAGGGCGAAGCCGAGGAATATTATCAATCGCTTCTTACCGCCGGTTTCCCCGAAGACTATGCGCGCCCCTTGACCGAGTTACATCTGCTCCACCCCGAATGGAGCTTCACTCCCCTGCTCATCACCGAGGATAATCCCCTTTACCGCTGGGATTACGTCATCAATCAGGAAACAAAGGATGCCGACACCAATCTTATTTCCGGTGCCGATGATTATCGCGCATATCGCCATCCTCTCAATTTTAATACATATGACTCAGGATACTATCAAGCATCTAAAAATGCCGTGGAATACTTTATGGATCCGCGCAACTTTCTCAATGAGACCGATATCTTTCAGTTTTATGATCTCTCGGTGGCACACGATGTTGGCATTGAAGAAGTAGCAGCAGTGCTTGCGGGCACGTTTATGGCAGATGCTACACTCGAGAACGGCAAAACTTATGCCGAATATTTCCTTGAGGTGGGTCAAGAACTCTCTGTCAATCCCGTCTATCTTGCCGTAAAGGCGCGTCAAGAGCAAGGCGTTGAGGGGCTTTCTCCCGTTTTGAGCGGCGAATGCGGTTCGCTCCTTGCCGATTACTACGAGAACGGAACACAAGAATCCGAGGCGGGCAACAAAATTCTCGCCCCCACAGAGGGATATACATCGGAAGAACTGCTCGCTCTTGACGGTTACTATAATCTGTTTAACATCAAAGCAAGCGGAAATGGACTGTTTGCTATCTATCACAGCGCAATGAAGCGCGCCATGGACGGTACTGCAGATATGGCAGAAGCTTGGGGAACTCCTGCGTGGAACACGCTTTGGAAATCTTTGTACGGTGGCGCATACACCATTAAGACAAGCTTTGTTGACCGCTATCAAAACACAATCTATTTGCAAAAGTTTAACGTTGACAGTCGTAGTGATCGCAACTTTTGGGGACAGTATATGCAAAACGTGGCGGGTTCCCTGACAGAATCTCGTACACTCTTTAGCGCGTTTGCTTCCTCGGGGGTTCTCGACGGATATTGCAATTTCCTCATCCCCGTTTATGCGGGTATGCCCCGTACACCTTGTGCCGACCCCGCAAACGGTAATTGCTCCTATCTTGCAGTTGCCACCGAAAAATACGACAGTATCATCTTCTTCTCCAACCCCGTACTGCAAGCAAGCGGCGAGACGGTTTATGATACGATTGACGTCTATGCCAATGACTCTCTGCGTCTGCGCGGCATCGCTACGCACTCCTATGGCGTGCGCGGTGTGGAATACCGTTGGAACGATGGCGAATGGCAGGCGCTTTGTGAGGGTGGAAAATTTGATGTAACACTTCCCATCTCTTATGCCGAAGGCACTTCCCACATCCTAACTTTGCGCACGCTTGCAGATTACGACCACGAAGATCCTTCCAAAAAATCCAATCATACGGTTTTGTCGGCAGTCTTTTACGTCAACGTTGTGGAGCGTCCGGAGATCAACATTTCTATTGAAAATCACGAGAACAAGATCACCACGCTCCATCGTGCGGGAACAGATTTTACCCTCCCAGTTTGCGAGGAAGAAAATTTTGTGGGTTGGTTTGGTTCGGATAACACCCTTTTGCCCTCCGGCGGCGTGATCGCTCCCGAAGAGGATATCACTTATACCGCGCTCTATATGCGCTTTGAGCAAATGCGTGGCGCGGCGTTGGTTTTTCCCGAGGACGAAACGCACCTGCGCTTTTATGCCGCTGCAGAGATAGAAACGCTTGAAAAATTGGCAGCATCGAATGCCACCATTTCCTTTTTTGCGACCATTGTAGATGAAGACGGCACGGAGATATCGACTCCTGTAACGCTTGGCGGCATTGACAACTCTTTTGAAACCACTTGGCGTGTTCTCTCGGCAGACACACAAACGCTCCACGAGGACACCTACAATACAAATTATTCGATGCGCTTTTGGGCTCTTTGCACCTACTCGGACGGCAGTGTGCAAGCTTCGATGCCTCGCGGCATATACTGTCAAAGAAGTGCCTGCGAGGTTGCACGTGCCGCTCTTGCGGATACAACTGTTCAATACGACAGCAACATTGTCAAACACCTTATGCAAATTGTGTCTGCAACAACCACTTGAGAGAAAGGAACCATCTTTTGCTATGAAAACGCTTGGCTATTATAATGGCAAAATTGACGAGCTTGACAAAATAACGATACCTATGCTTGACCGTGCCTGCTATTTTGGCGACGGTGTTTATGACGTTACCTTTTGCCGCAACTATAAAATTTATAAACTCCGTGAGCACGTGAAGCGCATCTTTGCGAGTGCCGCACTGCTCAAAATCTACCCCGAAATCACCCCTGATGAGCTTTGTGACCTGATTGAAGAACTCGTTAAAAAGCTGGATGCGGATGAACAATGGGTGTATTTTCAATTTTCTCGCGGAACGGACTATCGTAATCACGCATTTCCCGAGTCTGCAACTCCCAATTTGTGGATTATGCTCAAACCCGCAAAAATCAAAGATACATACCGTCAGTTGCGCGTCATCACGCGTGAAGATACCCGCGCTTTGCATTGCAACATCAAGTCACTCAATCTGCTTCCAAGTGTTCTGGCTACTGAAGCTTGTGTGCAAGCAGGTGTGGATGAATGCATTCTCCATCGCAATCAAATTGTGACCGAATGCGCACACTCTAACGTATCTATCCTCAAAAACGAAACCTTGATCACGCATCCTGCAAACGAACTGATTATGGCAGGCACGGGACGTGCGCACCTGATGGCTGCTTGCAAACACTTCGAAATTCCCGTTCTCGAACGTCCATACACTTTATCTGAACTCAAAGACGCAGATGAAGTTATCTTGACCTCTGCATCGGCTCTTTGCATGAGAATCGTAGAGGTTGACGGAAAGCCTGTTGGACAAAAAGCCCCTCACACTCTGAAAACTTTGCAGGATTATTTGCTGGATGATTTTTTAGCGGAAACTGCAAAAGATGAATAAAAAATTAAGTAAAGGAAGTATTCGTTTTGGCTAACGAAAAGAAAAACAAGCTGTTTGGCTTTTTTGATTACAACCGAGACAACCGCCCCGATGCGGTTGAAGAAGATACCACTCCAACCTTAAAGCGTTACTTTAAGCTACTTGGCCGACGTTTTTGGAAGTTGGTAACCCTCAATTTGATGATGCTGCCCCTCATCGTTCCCGTACTCATCTGTTTCTATCTTTACGTTGCTATGAGACAGACACCCGTCGCGGGAGAGGTACTGTTTCCTCAGCTACTGGGCGCGAGCGCTATTGGTGGAACACCGACTGCTACACTCCTCTTTGACCTGTTTGGAGCACAGCAAAACATTCCCGTATTTACCACGTGGACCTATATTGGAATGGGTGTTTGCATCGCCTTTTTGGTCATTACGTTTGGTTGGCAGAACGTAGGTGCGGCTTACATCGTGCGCAATATGGTGCGCGGTGAGCCCGTATTCATTTGGTCTGACTACTTTTATGCCATCAAACGCAATCTCAAGCAAGGCTTTTTCTTAGGGCTGATTGATGCGGTAGTCATTTTTACGCTCGGATTTGATATTGCTTATTTTTGGGGGCGCACAGGTTCGTTTACACTTGACGCCGGTTTCTTTATTACAATCGCGCTCATCATTATTTATTTCTTAATGCGCTTTTACATCTATTTGTTGCTTGTTACCTTTGATCTTTCCATTTATAAGATTCTCAAAAATGCATTGATTTTCTCAATGCTCGGTTTCAAGCGCAACATTATGGGTGTACTTGGCATCGCGCTCATTACGGGAGTACATATTTTGCTCCTATTCCTTTTGATTTCTACTCCTTTGAGTGGGTTACCGATTATTCTGCCCTTCCTTTGGTACATGGCTGCTGTTACCTTTACCGCAGCGTATGCGGCATATCCCATTATCGACCGTTATATGATCGCACCTTACGTAGGACAAACGGAAGAGGAAGAAGAACCGGCAGAAGAAACGGTTGAAGAATAAAACCCAAAGGACCGACTTGGCTATTTCCCGGTCGGTTCTTTCGGTTCAAATACAATATTTCTCAGTTTGTTCAATATAGATAAAAAAATTGAAAAATGTTGTCTATTTAGCTAATTGAAAAGATGATTCTATTTTGGTATAATATTATCTACAAAATATAAAAAGGAGAAAAACCATGAAAAAAATTACATCTTTTGCTTTAGTACTCACAATGCTCTTAACCGCAACAATCTTTTCCGCGTGCTTGTTTGAGCACAAATGCGTTCCCTCTGACACTTGGTCGACTGATGCCGATTCTCATTGGCACGAATGCTCTGATGAAAAGTGTGAAGAAATTTTGGATAAAGCCAATCACACTTGGAATGAAGGTGTTATTACAACTGTAGCAAGCCAAAAAGAAGACGGTGTAAAAACCTTTACCTGCACGGTATGCAATGCTACCAAAACCGAAGCCATTCCTTTTACCGGTATGACCAAAGAAGAATGGAATGCTGCATTTGATGAAAAACAGTTTGAAAACTTTACTTTTACAGAAACATCCGTTCTTGTAACCACCGGAATGGAAATAGAAACAATTTCAATTTATGAATTTGAAAAAAGCAAAGCAAAACAAACCGCCACAATAGCAGGTCAGACACAATCTCAAAACATTTCTTCAAGTCAGGTAGCAACCTACCGCACCGCCTTGCTGAAATCTTTTGAGCCCATGGTAAAATTTGAGGATTATAAGTACGATGCCACCACCAAAACATACGTTTTGGATGGAGAATTTACCATTCCCTCGCTTGGCGTAAAGGCAGATACCGCAACCTTGACATTTGAAGATGGCAAATTGGTAAAAATGACTTATACTTGCGTAATTGTTGATTCCGGTGTTTCTTTTGATGTAACCTCCACCGTTCTTTTCACCGATTACGGTACCACAACAATTGATTGATTTGATACAAAAAAAGAGAGTTCCGATTGGAACTCTCTTTTTTATATTGTAGAAAATTACTTGCCTGCGGTCATCTTTGCGATTTCGTCTGCAAAGTTCTCTTCCTTCTTTTGGATGCCTTCGCCCTTTTCGAAGCGATAGAAATCAACGATAGCGATTTCGCCGCCCATTTCCTTAGCAGCTGCTGCTACGTATTGGCTGACCTTCATTTCGTCGTCCTTAACGTAGGTCATGTCGAGCAAGCAGTTGTTGTCGTAGAACTTGGAGATACGGCCTTCAACCATCTTGAGTTTGATTTGCTCGGGCTTCTTTGCGTTTGCAGGATCGTTAGCGATTTGAGCGAGGAGAATGTTCTTCTCTTCTTCGATAACGGAAGCGGGAACGGTTTCACGAGAGAGATAAGGAGTGGGATATGCACCGATTTGGAGTGCGATGTTCTTCGCGAATGCTGCAAAATCGGCATGGTCTGCAACGTTGGTCTCGAACTTAGCGATAACGCCAATGGAGCCGGTACCGTGGATATAGGTGCTGGTGATGCCGTTAACGATAACGAAACGACGGATAGTGAGCTTTTCACCAATCTTGAAGATCATTTCCTTAATCTTAGCTTCAACAGTCATCTCTGCGTCATATTGGCAAGCCATAAGAGCGTCGATGTCAGCGGGCTTTTGAGCAATGATAAGAGCGAGGAGCTCGTTTACAAATTCCTTGAAAGTTTCGTTCTTTGCAACGAAGTCGGTCTCGGAGTTAACTTCGATCATAGCGGTTGTATCGCCATCTTTAGCGATAGCAACAACGCCGTCTGCAGCGATTCTGGTAGCCATTTTGGATTCTGCCTTGAGTTCGCCCTTTTCACGAAGGATCTTAATAGCTGCGTCGAGGTCGCCGTCAGCTTCAACGAGTGCCTTCTTGCACTCCATCATACCAATACCTGTTCTCTTACGGAGTTCAGCTACGTCTTTTGCTGTAATATTTGCCATTTTTTTATCCTCCAAAAAATAGTAATGAATTACTCTGCGTCTGCAGCTTCTGCGGGAGCTTCTTCGGTTGCGGTCTCTTCGCCTTGCTTGCCTTCAATGATAGCGTCAGCCAGTGCGGAGGAGATGAGCTTGATAGCGCGGATAGCGTCATCGTTACCGGGAATTACATAGTCAGCGTCGTCGGGATCGCAGTTGGTGTCAACGATAGCGATAACCGGGATGCCGAGCTTCTTTGCTTCGAGAACTGCGTTTCTTTCCTTCTTGGGGTCAACGATGAATACTGCATCGGGGAGACG